>CAXSEW010000011.1:0-19240 GCA_964236185.1 uncultured Nakamurella sp.
ACCACTGGAACAGTCCGGGAGGGTGTGACCTGTGGAAGACGAGGCAGCGGACCCGCCCGATACGAGCAGCTCGGATCCGGTCGGGATCGAGGTGACCATCGTGTCCGGGCTGTCCGGCGCGGGCCGGTCGACGGCTGCGAAGTGCCTGGAGGACCTGGGCTGGTTCGTGGTCGACAACCTGCCGCCCGAGCTGATCGCCACCATGGTCGACCTGGGCGCGCGCGCCAGGGGCGGGCTGACGAAGATCGCCGTCGTACTGGACGTGCGATCCCGGGCCTTCACCGAAGACCTGGCATCGGTCATCAAAGATCTGGACGCCAAGGGTTACCGGCCGCGCGTGCTGTTCCTCGAGGCAACGGACGCGTCCCTGATCCGCCGGTTCGAGGCCAATCGACGTGAGCACCCGCTGCAGGGCGGCGGCCGGCTCGCCGACGGCATCCAGACCGAACGGACACTGCTCGGCGCGCTCCGCGACGAGGCGGACCTGATCATCGACACCACCGACCTCTCGGTGCACCAGCTCCGCGAGCAGGTGGAGCGCGGGTTCACCGTGGGGCCGCGGTCGGCATCGCTGACCCTGCTCAGCTTCGGCTACAAATACGGCCTGCCGCTGGACGCCGATCTGGTCATCGACATGCGTTTTCTGCCCAACCCGTTCTGGATCCCCGAGCTGCGCGACCTCACCGGGCGCGACCGGCAGGTGTCGGCCTACGTGCTCTCCCAGGAGGGAGCCGGTGAGTTCCTGGAGCGCTACGTCGACCTGTTCCAGCTGATCAGCGGCGGATACCAACGCGAGGGCAAGCGCTATCTGACGCTGGCGGTCGGCTGCACCGGTGGCAAGCACCGGTCGGTCGCGGTGGCCGAGGAGCTCGGCGCCCGGCTGGCCGGTGAGCACCTCCAGGTGCAGGTGGTCCACCGCGACCTGGGGCGGGAGTGACCACCTCCGCGGGCCGGACGTCCGACCCCCACGACCAGACGGCCGCCGCCGGACCGGCCGCACCGCCGCGGCGGCCGAAGGTGGTGGCGCTGGGCGGCGGACACGGTCTGCACGCCATGCTGAGCGCACTGATCCTGTTGGACGCGGACCTCACCGCAGTGGTGACGGTCGCCGACGACGGCGGTTCCTCGGGTCGGCTTCGCCGCGAGGTGCCCGGGATCGTGCCGCCCGGCGACCTGCGGATGGCACTCGCGGCCCTTGCCTCGCGGGACCCCACCGGACAGCTGTGGTCGACGACCGTCCAGCACCGGTTCAGCGGCCAGGGTGCACTGACCGGTCATCCGGTCGGCAACCTGATGCTGGTGGGCCTGATGCAGGTGATGAAGGATCCGGTCAGTGCGCTGGACGCGCTCGGTGCGGTGCTCGGTGCCCGGGGGCGGGTGCTCCCGATGTCGTGCGAGCCGTTGGACATCGTCGCCCAGGTCGAGGGGCTGGAGGACGACCAGGCGGTGGTGCGAACCATCCGTGGTCAGGTCGCCGTAGCCGCGACACCGGGCCGGGTCCGGACCGTTGCACTGGAACCTGCGGCCGCGGCGGCCTGTGCGGAGGCGGTGGCCGCCATCGCCGCCGCCGACCTGGTGATCCTGGGCCCGGGATCCTGGTTCACCAGTGTTCTGCCGCACCTGATGCTGCCGGGCATCGCGGCCGCGCTGAGCGCGTGCCGGGCCCATCGGCTGGTCGTCCTGAACCTGGCACCGCAGCCGGGGGAAACCGAAGGATTCTCGCCGGAGCAGCACCTGGACGTACTCTCTGCACACGCACCGGATTTCAAGATAGATACCGTGCTCGCCGACGTCGCCGCGGTCGCCCTTCCTGGGCGGTTGCAGGCGGCGGCAGCGCGGTTGGGTGCTCGTCTGGACCTTGCCGGTATCGCTCATCCGGGCACGCCGCGCCACGATCCGAACGAGCTCGCCAAGGCGCTGTCCGCCGTAGTCGCGAGACTTCCGGTGGGGTCCGCTCCGTCGGCCCGAATCTCGACCGAACCACTTGCCCGTACCAGCAGCACCACCGGTCCCGGCGAGCTCCATTAGCAATGATCACGGTTGGACGAGCGATGGGGAGTGGCGCCGCATGGCGATGACGGCCGCGGTGAAGGACGAACTCAGTCGGGTCACCGTCGCGAAGGTGTCGGCGCGCAAGGCGGAAGTCTCCACCGTGCTGCGCTTCGCCGGCGGCCTGCACATCGTCGCGGGCCGTGTGGTCGTCGAGGCAGAGCTCGATACCGGGGCGGTCGCCCGGCGGCTGCGCCGCGACATCGGCGAGCTCTACGGCCATACCGCCGAGGTGCAGGTGCTGGCCGCCTCCGGCATCCGCAAGAGCACCCGCTTCGTCCTGCGGGTGGTGGCCGGTGGCGATCAGCTCGCCCGGCAGACCGGCCTGCTCGACCAGCGGGGTCGCCCGGTGCGCGGCCTGCCCGCACAGATCGTGGCCGGCTCGCTGGCCGATGCGGAGGCCGCCTGGCGCGGGGCATTCCTGGCGCACGGCTCGCTGACCGAGCCGGGCCGCAGCGCATCGCTGGAGGTCACCTGTCCTGGTCCCGAGGCGGCGTACGCGCTGGTCGGAGCAGCGCGCCGGATGGGAATCTCCTCGAAGGCGCGGGAGGTGCGGGGCGCGGACCGGGTGGTGGTCCGGGACGGGGACGCTATCGCGGCTCTGCTCACCCGGCTGGGCGCGCACACGTCCGTGCTGGCCTGGGAGGAACGCCGGATGCGCCGCGAGGTGCGCGCCACCGCCAACCGGCTGGCGAATTTCGACGATGCCAATCTGCGCAGATCCGCGCGGGCGGCGGTGGCAGCCAAGGCGCGGGTCGAACGGGCGCTGGCCATTCTCGGCGCCGACGCCCCCGAACACCTGCTGCAGGCCGGCCAGTTGCGCATCGCCCACGGGCAGGCGTCGCTCGAGGAGCTCGGGCAGCTGGCCGACCCGCCGATGACCAAAGATGCCATCGCCGGCCGGATCCGTCGGCTGCTGACCATGGCGGACAAGCGGGCCCAGGACGACGGCATCCCGGATACGGAGTCGGTGGTCACGCCGGACATGCTCGACAACTGACCCGAGCCAGTGCCGTCGGCGTTGCCGACGCTGCCGCTGAAGCAGGCTCGTCAACCGGGCTGGACTGCCCGGCCGGTGCTGAGCATGCAATGTTTCCGGCTCGTTTCCGGTCCGGTTTCCGGCGGGGCCTGATCTGCCGATACAGTGAGACGGAATTCGCCCCCGGCGTTGTGGGCGCTGTTCCTTGATCGATCCGGTACGGGTCAGTGGGACGCGGCCGGAAACCACGAAGAAGGGCTGACACACGTGACAGTGCGCGTCGGAGTGAACGGATTTGGCCGAATCGGCCGCAACTTCTGGCGGGCACTCGACTCGCTGGACCACGATGTCGAGATCGTCGCCGTCAACGACCTGACGGACACCAAGACACTTGCCCACCTGCTCAAGTACGACACCATCCTGGGCAAGCTGCAGCACGATGTCGTCGCCGGCGACGGCGTCATCACCATCGGCGGCAAGGAACTCAAGGTGCTGTCCGACCGTGACCCGGGCGCGCTGCCCTGGGGTGACCTGGGCGTCGACATCGTCATCGAGTCGACGGGACACTTCACCTCGGCCGATGGCGCCGGCAAGCACCTCGCCGGCGGCGCGAAGAAGGTCATCATCTCCGCACCGGCCACCGGTGAGGACCTGACCGTGGTGATGGGCGTCAACGACTCCGTCTACGACGGCAGCCAGACCATCCTGTCGAACGCGTCCTGCACCACCAACTGCGTGGCCCCGATGGCCAAGGTGCTGCACGAGGCATTCGGGATCGAAAAGGGTCTGATGACCACGATCCACGCCTACACCAACGACCAGGTCATCCTGGACTTCCCGCACAAGGACCTGCGCCGGGCCCGCGCCGCCGCCCAGAACATCATCCCGACCTCGACCGGTGCCGCGAAGGCCACCGCGCTCGTGCTGCCGGAGCTCAAGGGCAAGCTGCACGGCTACGCACTGCGCGTGCCGGTGGTCGACGGCAGTGCCACCGACCTCACCGTCGAACTGTCCCGCAGCGTGACCGTCGACGACGTCAATGACGCGTTCAAGGCCGCTTCCACCGAAGGGCCGCTCGCACCGTACATCTACTACTCGACCGACCCGATCGTGTCCTCCGACATCGTCGGCTCGCCGGCGTCGGTCACCTTCGACTCGCCGCTGACGCTGGTGCTCGGCGACAACATGGTCAAGGTCGTCGGCTGGTACGACAACGAGTGGGGCTACTCGAACCGCCTCGCCGACTTCACCGCTCTGGTCGCCGGCAAGCTGTAGTCCGCGATCCGCCGGCGGCCATCGGTGGCCTTGCGCCCACCGCTGGCCGGCGGCGGCGGTCCCTGCTCTCACCTAGGAGTTCTGCGCTCGTGCACACCCTCGACGATCTGCTCGCCACCGGCATCTCCGGTCGCCCGGTACTGGTCCGGTCGGATCTCAATGTTCCGTTGGACGGCACCACCATCACCGACGACGGCCGGATCCGTGCCTCCGTACCGACGCTCGAGGCGCTGCTCGACGCCGGGGCGAAGGTGGTGGTGACCGCTCACCTGGGCCGGCCGAAGGGCGCACCGGAGGATCGGTACTCGTTGGGCCCGGTGGCGGCGCGGCTGGGTGAGCTGCTCGGCGCACCGGTCGCCTTCGCCACCGATCTGGTCGGCGACTCGGCGACCGCCACCGTGCAGGGTCTGCAGAACGGCACCGTCGCGCTGCTGGAGAACGTGCGGTTCGACCCGCGGGAGACCTCGAAGATCGACGCCGAGCGGGCCGAGCTGGCGCAGGCGCTCGTCGCATTGGTCGGTCAGGGATCAGACGGCGGGCCGGCATTCGTCTCCGACGGCTTCGGCGTGGTGCACCGCAAGCAGGCCTCGGTGTACGACGTGGCGCAGCTGCTGCCGCACTACGCCGGGTATCTCGTCTCGGCGGAAACCGCGGTGCTGCAGAAGTTGACGGTGGATCCGGAGCGCCCGTACGTCGTCCTGCTCGGCGGGTCGAAGGTGTCCGACAAGCTCGGCGTCATCACCTCGCTGCTGCCGCAGGTGGATTCGCTGCTCATCGGCGGCGGCATGGCGTACACGTTCCTGGCGGCGCAGGGTCACGAAGTGGGCGACTCGCTGCTGCAGGCGGACCAGATCGATACCTGCCGGACCCTGCTCGAGCAGTACGGCGACAAGATCGTGCTCCCGGCGGACCTGATCATCGCCGACTCGTTCGCCCCCGATGCGCGCACCGAGATCGTCGCGGCCGACGCCATTCCGACCGGCTGGCAGGGCCTGGACATCGGGCCGGCAACCCGGCAGGCATTCGCCGCAGTGCTGGCTCCCGCGGCCACCGTGTTCTGGAACGGCCCGGTAGGGGTCTTCGAGATGGAGGCCTTCGCCGGCGGTACCAAGGCGGTCGCCGACGCTATCGCCGCGGGGCACTCGTTCTCCGTCGTCGGCGGTGGCGACTCCGCCGCGGCCGTCCGCACGCTCGGTGTCGACGAAGCCGGATTCACCCACATCTCCACCGGAGGCGGTGCGTCGCTGGAATACCTGGAGGGCGCGACGTTGCCCGGTCTCGCGGTCCTGGAGGCCTGAACCTTGACAACATCGACGACGAAACCGAACTCCGGCCGCAAGCTGCTGATCGCCGGCAACTGGAAGATGAACCTCAACCACCTCGAGGCCATCGCCCTGGTGCAGAAGATCGCCTTCACCCTGCCGGAGAAGTTCTACGCCAAGGTGGAAGTCGCGGTCTTCCCGCCGTTCACCGACCTGCGGTCGGTGCAGACGCTGGTCGACGGGGACAAACTGCAGCTCGGCTACGGCGCGCAGGACCTGTCGCCGAAGGACTCCGGCGCGTACACCGGCGACATCTCCGGGACCATGCTGGCAAAGCTCGGCTGCAGCTACGTGCTGGTCGGGCACTCCGAGCGGCGCGAACTGCCCGGGGAATCCGACGAGCTGCTCGCGGCCAAGGTCGAGGCCGCCTACCGCAACGGGCTCGTCCCGATCCTCTGCGTCGGTGAAGGACTGGAGGTCCGGGAAGCCGGACAGCAGGTCGAGCACGCCGTCGCGCAACTGCACGCCGCACTCACCTCGGTCACGCCGGAGCAGGCCGCCAGCCTGGTCCTGGCCTACGAACCGGTGTGGGCGATCGGCACGGGCCGGGTCGCGACGCCCGCCGATGCGCAGGAGGTCTGCGTGGCGCTGCGGGCCGCCCTCGCCGGTGCATATTCACCGGAGATCGCCGCCGGAACCCGCATTCTCTACGGCGGTTCGGTGAAATCGAGCAACGTGGCGGAGATCGTCGCGCAGCCAGACGTCGACGGGGCGCTGGTGGGCGGGGCGTCGCTGAACGGAACGGAATTCGCCTCGCTGGCAGCCAACGCCGTCGGCATCCTGACCTGAGCGCCGCGCCGGGTTAGACTCATCGGCGTCGCCCGGCACCACCGTCCGCCCTTCGCACGCTAGGCATCCATGAAAACGTTTCTCGACATCCTGCTGATCATCACCAGCATTGCGCTGATGGCCCTGATCCTGCTGCACCGCGGCAAGGGCGGCGGTCTGTCCTCGCTGTTCGGCGGCAGCATGCAGAGCTCCCTGTCCGGATCGTCGGTGGTCGAGAAGAACCTGGACCGGCTCACCCTGTTCGTCACGGCAATCTGGGTGGTCTCGATCGTCGGCATCGGCTTGTTGATCAAGGTCGGCGCCTAGCACCTGCGCACCCGCCGGGTCGGCTGCGCGCCATCCCGGTCCGGCACGGACGAAAGAGGGCGGCATGGCCAACCATCAGATTCGTGGCTCGAGGGTCGGCGCGGGGCGCGCGGGCGAGTCGGCCCGGGGAGACGCCGTCGAGCGGCACCGACTGGTGTTCTTCTGTTCCAACGGTCACGCCACCCGGCTGTCGTTCGCCATCGACGCCGACCTCCCGGACACGTGGGACTGCCCGCGCTGCGGTCTGCCGGCCGGGCTCGACGAACAGTCACCGCCGGCGTCCCCACGCAACGAGCCCTACAAGTCCCATCTCGCCTACGTCAAGGAGCGGCGGAGCGACAAGGACGCCGAGGCCCTGCTCGCCGAGGCGCTCGCCCGGGTGGCCAGCAGGCGGAGCCCGGCGCGTTGAGCCAGTCCCTCAGAGGTGCTTGAGCATCCGGGTGTTGCCCAACGTGTTCGGCTTCACGTACGGCAGGTCGAGGAACTCCGCGACGCCGGCGTCGTAGGACCTGCGAAGCTCATCGAACGCCTCGGGAGTCAGGTCGAGTTCCTCGATGGGTTCGAACCCGAGGCCGGAGAAGAACGACACCTCGAACGTCAGCACGAACAGTCGGCTCAGACGCAGTCGCTGGGCCTGTCCGACCAGCGTCTCGCACACCGCCCGGCCGACACCCCGGGCCCGGGCGCTGCGGTCGGTGGCGACGGTCCGAATCTCGCCGAGGTCCTCCCACAGCACGTGGAGTGCGCCGCACCCCAGCACCCGGCCGTCGACCTCGGCCACCCAGAACTCGGACACGTCCTCGAACAGGTTCGCCAGCGTCTTCTCCAGCAGGATCGCGCCGGCGTAGGAGTCGACGAGCTCCTTGATCCGGCGGACGTCATCGACCCGGGCCCGACGCACCGTCACGCCGGTCACCGGCGTCCGTTCGACGGGAACATCGGGGGAGGCGGGAATCGGGGAGGATTGACGACCGAACACCTCGACACCGGACTGGGGAACGCTCACAACCGCCCACCCTATCCACGACGACGGAGCCGGTCGGTCGACGTACGGCGGTAGGCCGGACTCCGTGCGGCGACTAGGCTGACCGAGTGCCTCCGGTGTCCTCTGCTGTCCAGTCGACGGCCTCGACGACCGCCGGCCCAGTGACGACGGCCGGGCCCGCGGGCTCTCCTCGACCCGGCGCCCGCGTCTCCCTGATCACCATGGGGTGCGCACGCAACGAGGTGGACTCCTCGGAGATCGCCGGCCGGCTCGAGACCGGCGGTTACCAGCTCGTGGCCGACGGGGAGCGGGCTGACGTGGTGGTGGTGAACACCTGCGCCTTCGTGGCGAGCGCGAAGAAGGACTCGATCGACACGGTGCTCGCGGCCGCCGACACCGGCGCGAAGGTGGTGGCTGTCGGTTGTCTCGCCGAGCGATACGGCCACGAGCTCGCCCAGGCACTGCCGGAGGCCGACGCGGTACTGGGCTTCGACGCCTACCCCGATCTGGCCGGACTGCTCGGCGACGTGCTGGACGGGCATCGACCGGCTTCCCACGTGCCGGTCGACCGCCGGACCCTGCTGCCGATCTCGCCCACCTCGCGGCCGGCGGCGGCCGGTGCGGTGTCGGTACCCGGTCATACGCCCGCACCGGTCGCCGGCGATACCGCCGGTCCGGCGAGCGGGCCGGTGCTGGTGCGCCGACTGCTGCATTCGGGTCCGGTCGCGCCGCTGAAGATCGCCTCCGGTTGCGATCGCCGCTGCACGTTCTGCGCGATTCCCGCCTTCCGTGGATCGTTCGTCTCGCGATCGCCGCAGGAGATCGTCGCGGAGGCGCACTGGCTGGCCGGCCAGGGCGTTCGCGAGATCGTGCTGGTCAGCGAGAATTCCACTTCCTACGGCAAGGACCTGCCCGGGGACGGGCAGTTGGAGGCTCTGCTCGCGGCGCTGGCGCAGGTCCCCGGCATCGTCCGGGTCCGCCTGTCCTACCTGCAGCCCGCCGAGACCAAGCCGTCCCTGATCACCTCGATCGCCGGCCTGGCCGGCGTCGCCGACTACTACGACATGTCGTTCCAGCACGCCTCGGGGACGGTGCTGCGGCGGATGAAGCGGTTCGGCTCGAAGGATTCGTTCCTGGCTCTGACCGGGCAGATCCGGGCGGCCGCGCCGGATGCCGGCATCCGGTCCAACGTCATCGTCGGCTTCCCGGGGGAGACCGCCGCCGAGCTGGCCGAGCTCGAGCAGTTCCTGATCGGCGCCCGGATGGATGCGGTCGGAGTGTTCGGGTATTCCGACGAGGACGGCACCGCGGCCCTGGCGCTGCCGGGCAAGATCGATCAGGACGACATCGACGACCGCGTCGAGCGGGTCACCACGCTGGTCGAGGAACTGACCGCGCAGCGGGCCGAGGACCGGATCGGCACGCAACTGCTGGTGCTGGTCGACGACCTGTCGGAGGGCGTCGCAGGCCGCGGCGAACATCAGGCGCCAGAGGTCGACGGCAACACCACGCTGCTGGACGCGGGCGGTGTGCTGCTCGGCGATCTGGTCCGGGCCAGGGTGGTCGGCACCGACGGGATCGACCTCATCGCCGAGGCGATGGAGGTGCTGCCGGCGCCGCAGCCGGTCGGCGGCGCTGCCGGACTCCGTGCCGGTTCGCACCCGGCGACGAGCCTGGCCGGCGCACGCCGATGACCGAACAGCCGCGCGTCTCGTTGGTGAACCTGCCCAACGCCCTGACGGTGCTGCGGCTGGCTCTCGTCCCGGTGTTCCTGCTCGCACTCTTCGCCGGCGGAGGACACCAGGCTTCCTTCCGTTGGCTGGCGTGGACGATCTTCGCCATCGCAGCGGTCACCGACCGGTTCGACGGTCACATCGCCCGCAAGCGCGGCCAGGTCACCGATTTCGGCAAGATCGCGGACCCGATGGCCGACAAGGCGTTGACCGGGTCCGCGCTGGTGGGCCTGTCGCTGCTCGGTGACCTGTCGTGGTGGTTCACCGTGGTGATCCTGGTGCGCGAGATCGGCATCACGCTGCTCCGGTTCGCCGTACTGCGCTACGGCGTGATCGCGGCCAGCCCCGGCGGGAAGGCCAAGACCCTGGTGCAGATCCTCGCCATCGGCCTCTACGTGCTGCCCCTGCCGCCGTCTCTGCACTGGCTCAGCTTCGCCTTCATGTGCGCCGCCTTTTTGCTCACCGTCTTCACCGGCGTCGACTACCTGGCCAGGGCGGCGACGTTGGTGTCCTCCGCCAGGCACCGCACGCAGTCCGACCCCGCCTCCGGCCGCAACGGCCGCTGATGTCGGCCGGGCCACTGTCCCGGATGGTGGGGCTGGTGAACACCGAGCCGGCCGCCCTGATCGGTCGGATGAAGTCGGCGAACCTCACGGTGGCCACCGCCGAGTCGCTGACCGGTGGCCTGCTCGCGGCGCTGCTCACGGAGGTGCCGGGTGCCTCTGCGGTGATGCGCGGCGGCGTGGTCGTCTACGCGACGGAACTCAAAACCTCTCTGGCCGGCGTCGACGCCCGGCTGCTCGACGAGCGCGGGCCGGTCGATCCGGACGTGGCGGTCGCCCTCGCCGACGGGGCGAGAATGGTGTGCGGCGCCACCTTCGGCGTGGGCCTCACCGGTGTCGCCGGTCCCGATCCACAGGACCGCGTACCGGTGGGCACGGTGTTCGTCGCGGTCACCGGTCCCGGTTTCTCGCGGATCAGCATCCGCCGCCCGGCCGACCTGGCAGCGCTGCCGCCGGGACTCTCCCGCCGGGACGACATCCGATTCGCGGCCGTTCGGGCCGCGGTGGACCTGCTCGGGCAGCTGGCCTGATCCGGGTGTCGTAGCACTGGCGCGGCAGCACCGGAGCTGCGGCGAAACGAAACGGCAACGCGGCGAGCACGGAACATTTACCTCCCACCGGACGTTTTTGGTATGCAGGCGGCACGATCCCCGAAGTCTGTCGGGGTCGCGGAGTACTTTGAAAGAACCTGCGGCACAGCATCCGGGACGAAGGTCCGGGGCGGTGCCAGAGTGAGCAGGAACCACGAGTGGGCATAGGGACACGAGTGGCACACGACGCGAGTGCACAAGGATCAGTGGGAGGAGGTGCGACATGCTGCTTCGGAATGCGTTGGGCGAAACCCTCCGGGACGCCCGTAACAGCCAGAACAGGACGCTGAGAGAGGTGTCAACAGCGGCGAACGTGTCGCTGGGTTACCTCTCGGAGGTCGAACGGGGTCGCAAGGAGGCGTCGAGCGAGTTGCTCGCCTCCATCTGTGATGCCCTGGATCTGCAGATGTCGGACGTGCTGGACACGGTCAGTCGCAACCTGCGAGACGATTCCCGCATCTCCGCTGCAAAGAGCCGCGTTGTCGAGAACTCGGCCAAGCGCGGATTGGGCTCGCCCGTCGCGCACCGGGCCGGCGTGGACTCGCTGCGCATCGTCCTGCCCTACGGTGTCGCCCGTCCGGAGGCGTCGGTCGCCTGACCGTCGCCCGGCTGCCGGTCGCGTTCCGCCGGCACCCGACCTGGCGTGCGCTGATGCTTACCTCTTGATTGGACCGCGCCCGGCGGTGGGCGATCTGGTGCGGTGTCCGTAGGGTCTCGATCATGGATCTACTCGCCGAAGCCGCCGCCCTTTCCGACCAGCTCACCGACCTCCGCCGCAGGCTGCACGCCTGCCCCGAGGTCGGTTTGCAGTTGCCGGTCACCCAGCGGATGCTGCTGGCCGAGCTGCAAGATCTCGACCTGGACGTCAGCACCGGGTCGGTGCTGACGTCGATCACTGCTGTGCTGCGGGGCGGCCGGCCCGGGCCGCTGGTGCTGCTCCGCGGTGACATGGACGCCCTGCCGGTGGTCGAACGATCGGGCGAGAGGTTCGCGCCGGCAACGGATTCGCCGCATGCTGCGGCCATGCACGCCTGCGGCCACGACCTGCACATGGCGGCCCTGATCGGGGCGGTGCGATTGCTCGTCGCCCATCGCTCCGAGCTTGCCGGCGATGTCGTCTTCATGTTCCAGCCTGGTGAGGAAGGCTTCGATGGAGCCGGCCGGATGCTCGACGAGGGCATCCTGACCGCAGCCGGCCGAATGGTCGACGCCGCCTACGGCCTGCACGTCTTCTCCTCCTGGTTCCCCAACCGGGTGTTCGCCGCCCGTCCCGGGACGCTGATGGCCGCATCGGCGGGTCTGGAGGTCCGGGTCGTCGGCGCCGGCACTCACGGCTCCTCACCGCAGCGCGGACAGGACCCGATCCCGGTGGCCAGCGAGATCGTCACCGCGCTGCAGACCATGGTGACCCGCCAGTTCGACATCTTCGACCCGGTCGTCATCACCGTCGGGTCGTTCCACTCCGGGACCAAGCGGAACATCATTCCCGACGACGCGGTCTTCGAGGCCACGGTCCGCAGTTTCAGCGCGGCGGCCGCCGAGGCCGTGGCCGGGAAGGCGGTCCGCCTCTGCGAGGGCATCGCTGCCGCCCACGGTCTGCGGGCGGAGGTCACCTTCATCCACGAATACCCGGTGACGGTGAACAACGACGACGAGTACGAGTTCGTGGTGGCCACCGCGACCGAGCTGTTCGGTGCCGACCGGTTCCTGGCGATGTCCGAACCGCTGTCCGGCTCGGAGGACTTCTCGCGGGTACTGGAGCAGGTACCGGGAGCGTACGTCTTCCTCGGCGCCGCGACGGTCGAGGACTTCGACACCGCTCCGTCCAACCACTCGCCGCTGGCCGCCTTCGACGAGTCCGTGCTCCCCGATGCAGCCGCGTTCCTGGCCGAGTTGGCGGTCCGCCGGATGAGTCGAACCTGATCCCAGCAGAGCGCCGGCTCGGCTGGCGACCGGACCGACCGCACGACTGGGTCCGACCAGCCGGCAGCTACGGCAAAGTGTGGGACAGCGCGTGCAGCGCCGCCACCGCGTCGGCTGCCCGGTCGAGTGGCACGAAGAGGTGGTCGTGGTGGTACCCGGCGATGATGTTGCAGGAGATGTCGTGCCGGCTCAGCGCGGTGGCAACGGCCGCAGTCAGCCCGACGGCGTGCAGGGACGAGGGCACCCGCAGGGTGATCCAGGCGCAGGGAAACACCCCGGCCACGCCGAACTGGTCGGCCTGCTCCCGCGGCAGCACCAGCGTGACGCCCTCGACCTCGGTGACCGTCACCACCGGATCCACCCCCGACGGCACCGTTTCGACGGTGCAGTACACGTACTCGCCGCGGTGCAGTTCCGGCTGCAGCGCAGCGAGCAGCTTGCGCAGGTCGCTGACCGGTTCGGGGCGGCGCCGGTAGGACACCCAGCTGAACCCCTCCCGATGGTCCACCCGGATACGTTCCCAGCCGGCCGGCGGAATGGCCGGGAAGTAGGTGTCACCGGGCAGATCCTGCTCGATGTGGGTGATCTCCAGCCGGTCGGCCAGATCGATCGTCTCGGCGTAGACGGCGCCGCCGCCGATGACGAACAGGTCCTGCTCACCGACCAGCTCGAGCGCCTCTGGTATGGAGTGGGACACCTCCACACCGTCGGCGGACCACCGTGAACGACGGGTCAGCACGATGTTCCGGCGGTCCGGCAGCGGCCGGCCGATCGACTCGAAGGTGCGGCGGCCCATCAGCACCGGGTGTCCCAGCGTCAGCTTCTTGAACCTGCGCAGGTCGTCGCTGTCCCGCCAGGCCAGGTCACCGTCCGCGCCGATGACACCGTTCTCGGCCACCGACGCGATCAGGGTGATCGTCATACCGCGATCGGCGCCTTGATACCGGGGTACGGGTCGTAGGCGTGCACCGTGATGTCGGCCTGGTCGAACCGGTCCAGGTCGGTGATGCCGTCGGCCAGCGAGAGGCGGGGGAGCGGCCGCGGGGTCCGGGTCAGCTGCAGCCGGACCTGCTCGAAGTGGTTGGAATACAGGTGGGCGTCGCCGAGAGTGTGGACGAAGTCGCCCGGCCGCAGACCGACCACCTTGGCCACCATCTCGGTGAGTAGCGCATAGGAGGCGATGTTGAACGGCACCCCCAGGAACACGTCCGCCGACCGCTGGTAGAGCTGGCAGGACAGCCGCCCGTCGGCCACGTAGAACTGGAACATGGTGTGGCACGGCGGCAGTGCCATGTCCCCGACCTCCGCGACGTTCCACGCGGAGACGATGTGCCGACGTGAATCGGGGTTCGTCCGCAGTGACTGCACGACGGCAGCTATCTGGTCGATGGACCCGCCGTCGGGGGTGGGCCACGACCGCCACTGATGCCCGTACACCGGGCCGAGCTCGCCCTGGGCGTCGGCCCATTCGTCCCAGATGCTGACCCCGCGTTCCTGCAGCCACCGCACGTTGGTCGATCCGCGCAGGAACCAGAGCAATTCGACGACCACGGACCGCAGGTGGATCTTCTTGGTGGTGACCAGCGGGAAGCCCTCGCTCAGGTCGAACCGCATCTGATGGCCGAAGACGCTCCGCGTTCCGGTCCCGGTGCGGTCCTGCTTGTCGACCCCCGACGTCAGGATGCGGTCCATCAGGTCCAAGTACTGCTGCATGGGCAACACCCTAGTTGCCGGCCGCACCGCGGACCGCGGAATCACGAGGGTCGGCTCACGCCGGGCTCCGCCGCCGAGGCGCGCTGCCGCCTGGTCGTCGACTGTCCGGCTACCAGTCAGCCGGGTTGGTCACCTGCGCGACGTTGGTCATCCGGCGCTGCACCGCGGCGATCTCCCGCGTCGCCTGGGCGATCAGGCTCCGGTCCAGCGGCGACAGCTGCTGCATCGTCAGCACATCGGAGGGCTGCTCGCCGCGCTCCACCTGACCCAGTTGGTAACGCAGCCGCGTCTTCTGGAGCACTTCGAACACCTCGGTCAGGGTGTCCGCCTGGTCGGCCGGGAACATCTGCGACCCGGCCGCGGCCGCCAGTCGCCCGGCCGTGGACAATTCGGTCGAACCGACAGCGAGCGCAGCCCACCGGGCGATGTCAGCGACGGGTCGGAGCGCGTGGGTCTTCAGATCGAAGGACCCTCCGCGGCCGGCCAGCACGTCACGCATGGACCGGAACCGGGCCCGGTGGGTCACCGACTCGGCCAGCAGCAGCCGCAGCGTCCCTGGGTGACTGCGCATGTCGCCGAAGACCTCGGCCATGACCGGCGGGCCCGGGTCGCCCTGGATGGGGCGCGCGTCCAGCAGCAGCGAGGTCATCATCATGCCGTTGTGCTCCAGCGGCGCATCGAGCCACTGCCGGGCCGCGGCGCGCCACTCCGAGCGGGTCCTGGCGAACAGCAACCGGCCCGGCACGGCGCCGTGCACGTCGATGGACAGCCCGCACCGGGCCAGCAGCGCCTCGACCTCGTCGAACGCGGACCGGTACGACGCCATCGCCTCCTCCGTGTCCACCGTTTCGGCGAACACGACAGCCGCATCGATGTCAGAGCTGAGCACCGGTTCCCGGCGCCCGTTGCTGCCCAGCGCCAGCCAGGTGAAGTCACCGGCGTGCAGTTCCGGCCGGTCGCCGAGCACCAGCGCCAGCACCTTGCGGGTGATGGCGTCGACCACCGTGGCGTTGATCGTCGTCACCTCGCCGGCCGACCGACCCCGGCGCATCAGGTCGGCCAGCAACATCGGCACCCGCCGGGCGAGCACGATCAGTTCCGCGGCCGTGTCGGTGCGGGTGATCTGCTCGCGGAGGGCGACGCCGGCGGTGGACGGCGAGACCAGGAAGTCCTCCCGCGACACCAGGCCGCGGAGGGCCCCGCCGCGGTCGAGGACCAGCAGGCAGTCGAGATCCCGGTCGGTGATCTCCAACAACGCCTGCGCCGCCAGCGTTCCGGTGCTGACCGACGGCGCCGGGTCGATCATCGCCGCGGACACCGGCATATCCGTCGACAGGCCGGCAGCAAGCACCCGCTCGCGCAGCACTGCGTCGGTGACCAGCCCATATCCTGCTGCCGCCGACCCGACGACCGCGTACCGGCTGCCGGCCGTGGTCATCGCTGCCGCTGCTTCGCGCACCGTCGCGGATCCGGCCACCGTCACCGGCGCCGAGACGATCAGCTGGTCGACGATGCCGTAGGCGCTGCGCTCCAGCGGCCGCGCCACCACCGAGCCGATGTGGTGGGCGAGGAACTGCGCGCCGGCGGCGGAGGCGAACGTCGGGGTCACCGCCGCAGCGGGGATCCGGGCCACCCGCACCGGACCGAGCGCCCTGGCCATCGGCCCGACGGCAGCGCCGCTCAGCATGGCGGAGAAGCCGAACAGGCCGCCGGCGGTCAGCACCTCGTCCGGCTCGCCGATGCCGGCCTCGAGCGACCACAGCTCTACCTGACCGGAGAGCACCACGCAGAGTTCCTCGGCCGGTGTGGTGAACGCGTCGAGAACGATGTCGCCGGAAGCGAAATCCACCAGCTCCGCGGCTTCGGCAAGGGCAGCCAGCTCTCCCTCCGGTAGCGCGTCGAACGGCGGGTGACCACCCAGGAGACGGGCCAGCAAGTTCATCCCGTCATCGTGCCAGTCGCCTACTTCCACTCCTTGCGATGGACCGCTTTGACCGTTTACGTTACGTCCTTATTACCAGCGGTTACTACAGCGACATATGGGTAAATAATTCTTCGACTGCCGACCGAGCCCGGTCGGTGGCCAGTGCGGACGTAGCCAGAACGCTTGCGGCCGAGCGGTGCGCCGCAACGGTGGAACAGGGAGAATGATGACGTCGATTCAGAAGGGTTCGAACCAGCGGAGTTCGACCGAGAAACGAAACGCCGCCCTCAACGCCGAGCAGGAGGGTTACAAGCAGTCCCTGGGTCGGCGGCAGGTGCAGATGATCGCCATCGGCGGCGCCATTGGAACCGGCTTGTTCCTGGGGTCCGCGTCGCGGCTGCACAGCACCGGTCCCGCGTTGCTGGTCAGTTATGCGGCGGTCGGGGTGATTGCCTACTTCCTGATGCGTGCGCTCGGTGAGCTCGTGCTGCACCGCCAGACCTCCGGCGCGTTCGTGTCCTACATGCGCGAGTTCTTCGGCGAACGCGCCGCTTTCATCACCGGCTGGATGTATTGGTTGAACTGGGCGCTGACCGGTATCGCAGAACTCTCGGCGGTCGCCCTTTACGTCAAGTACTACTTCCCCAGCGTGCCGGCGTGGATTTCGGTCCTCGTTGCGCTGGGCGTGGTACTGGTGATCAATCTGTTGTCCGCCAAAGCATTCGGCGAGTTCGAGTTCTGGGCCTCGGTGCTCAAGGTCGGCGCCATCGTGCTGTTCCTGATCGTCGGATTGGTGGTGGTGATCGGCCGGGCACACATCGGTGACCATCGCGCCGGTTTCAGCAACCTGTGGAGCAATCCCGGCGGCTTCTGGCCCAGCTCCGGCGATTTCAACTGGTACGGCCCGATCCTGGTGATGTCCGGTGTGGTCTTCGCCTACGCCGCGATCGAAATGGTCGGCGTGGCCGCCGGCGAGATGGAGAACCCGCAGCGCGAGGTCCCGAAGGCGGTCAACGCCGTGATCTTCCGTATCGGCGTCTTCTACTGCGGTTCCATACTGCTGCTGGTCAGCATGCTGCCGACCTCGCAGTACAAGGCCAACACCAGCCCGTTCGTGACGGTCTTCGGCGCGATGGGTCTCAACTGGGTGGGCGGCGTCATGCAAGCGGTGCTGATCGTGGCCGCCATGTCCAGCCTGAATTCCGGTCTGTATTCCACCGGGCGGGTGCTGCGCAGCCTCGGCATGAGCAAGGAAGCGCCACAGTTCACGCTGAAGATGAGCAAGTCCGGGGTGCCGTGGGCCGGCATCGTGCTGACCTCCGTGGTCTACGTCTTCGGCGCCATCCTCAACTACTTCCGCCCGGATGCCTTCGAGATCGCGCTGGAGGCGGCTGCCCTCGGGGTGCTGTTCACCTGGGGCACGATCTTCCTCTGCCAGCTCCAACTGCGGAAGCTGGTCAACAAGGGCATCATTCCCAAGTCGCCATTCCAGATGCCTGGCTCGCCTTACACCAGCTACATCGGACTGACCTTTCTCGGCCTGGTGCTGGTGGGCATGTGCATCTCGGGCTGGCAGGCCTCGACGAACTTCTGGCACAAGACCGACTTCCTGGTCGTGGTGCTCGGCGTTCCGTTGCTGGCCATCGTGCTGGCCATCGGCTGGGCAGCCGTCAAGCCGAAGGTTGCCGTGAACACCGACGGCCACCTGCACGCCCACTGGTCCGTCGACGACCCGCAGCACGAAGAGGTGCAGAGCTGAACGACTTCGGCTGAACCGCCAGCCGTCATCTACAGCACAGCGGCCGATCGGGAGTCACACCTGCGGTCGGCCGCTTCTGCTGTCCGGGCCCGGGCAGCGGTTACGGTAGAGCGATCCGGCCCGCACGAGGTAGGGAGTTGCCGATGTCGCTCGGTTCCTCCGGTGCGGGCGCCCGACGGATTTCCGATGAGCTGGACATGGACCTGCTGGGCGACGAAGCACATGCCACCGTTGCCGACACGGCCCTGGCCAGCCGGCTGGCGCGGGCGGGAATCGCCGGAGTTGCCGTCTCTACCGCCGCCATCGCGGTGCTGCACGTCATTCCGCCGAGCCGCTCCCGGGACCCGCTGTCCAGCACCATCAGCGAGTATGCACTGCTGTCCGACGGCTGGGTGTTCAACGCGGCGGTGGTGCTGCTCGCGCTCGCCTCGCTGCTGGTGCTGCTGGCGCTGGTGGTGCGGCAGATGGTCCGCTGGAGGTCCTGGGGTGCGCTGATGACAACGGTGTGGAGCATCGGACTGGTCGGTCTGGTGGTGTTCCCCAAGCAAGGGTTCGGCGCCGACAACTCCTTCGCCGGACGGGTGCACTGGACCTGGACGCTGGTCGCATTCTTCAGCCTGCCGATCGGCACGACGTTGATGTGCTGGTCGCACCGGTCGCCAGCCACCCGGTGGCCGAAATGGGCGCTGCGGCTGGCGACGATCTCGGGCGGCTGGTTCCTGGTGCTGACCGCACAGACCGTGCTGTCGGCGGTGACGCCGATCCAGGCGTGGCGCGCGGTCGGGCTGGTGGAGCGGGCGCTGTCGCTGACCGAGATGGCGGTGGTCGTCGTGCTGGGCGTTTGGGTGCTGCACGACTGCCGGGCACCGTTGGCTCCACTGGAATTGCGGTCCGGCCGGCGGCAGCCGGAGCGGCCACGGCGGATAGCGGTTTCCTCCCGGCCGAGCTGGGACGTGCAGCCGCACGATATGACCTAGGGTGCTGCGCGTGGACTGGAACCTGTACACCTGCGGTCGCCGCGGGCACGAGACCTACTCGCCCGACGAACCGGCGCTGCGTGAGCGACTGCGGGTCGACACCCCGGCGGGGGAGGCCTGGCGCTGCCTGCGGTGCGCGACGTACGTGGTGGGGTCGCCCCGCGGCTCCGGTCCGGCCGACGACGCGCCGGAGGTGCCCCGCGGCCGGCTGCTCCAGGACCGGCGCATCATGCGGCTGCTCGCGCTCGAGCGCGCAGCGCGCGGAGTGGGCCTGGTAGTCATCGCGGTGCTGATCTTCTGTCCGTGCCGGTCGCGATCATGTCCACGGTGACGGCGATGCGCGGGTTGTAGGA
>CAXSEW010000012.1:0-18904 GCA_964236185.1 uncultured Nakamurella sp.
CTCGCGGCCGCCCAGAACCGGCGCTCATCGGCGCTGAACCGAGCCCCGTGGTCAAACGAGGTTGGACCGGCAACAATAGCCGTTTCGCCCATGAGAGCACCTGACGATCCCCGAGGACCGCACACCACGATACCTTCGGCTCTAGGGTTGGAAGGGGTCACGCTGGTCGCCCAGCAGGTCTTCGCCTTCGCCGGGCTGTAACCACCGTTGGGTGTTGAGTTCGGCGGAGCGGGTCAGGTAGGCGTTCTGTCGATCTGGCGTGGCCGGTTCCTGCTCTTCGGGTGTGGGTAGCCGGAGTGCGGTGGCTGGTGTGCCCAGGAAACTGATCTGTTCGGTGAATCCGCCGGGTGTGTAGAGGTTGAGCACTCGGGCGGTTTCGGACAGTACGGCGAAGCCGTGGACGGTGCCGGCGGGGATGGACAGCGTGCTGCCGGTTGTCGCGGTGTGCACTTGCTGACCGATCTGGAAGTTGATCTGCCCGTCGAGGAGGTAGAAGTATTCGTGCATTCGGTCGTGCACGTGCGGTGGCGGTCCGCTGCGGGCGGGCATCACCTGTTCCAGGACGGTGAGCGCTCCCCCCGTGGCCTCCGCTGGCGCGAGGACCGACCACAGCGAGTCCACCATTCAGTAGCTGGGAACCTGCTCGCGGTTGACGATGAATGGCTGGGATTGATTGGACAGCTGGTCAGACATCAGAAAATTCTACTTTCCGGTTGGGAGGGGGCATTCTCGATACAGCAAGTCGATCATTGCGTGTGTGAGCTGGTTCGACGATCAGGAATGGCGCAGGGATTCGTGGGCTGCGGTCAGATAGTCCCCGAGTGTGGTCAGTTGCAGATCGGGATAGCGGTTGTTCTCCGTCCGGGTGAACGGCGGCACGGTGATCATCGACAGGAAGTACCACTGCATGATGACGGACCACGGGTCAGCCGCGTCAGCGGTGATCCGGCGTAGGTCCGCTGCATCACCCCACACCTTCTTCTTCAACGTCGTGCCGGTCAATTGCTCGGTGGCCGAAATGATCTGATTGAAGGTGGTCACGCTGCCCGAAATAGCTCGAATCCCGGACACATCAGCCGGGTCGACCACGAGCGCGGCGGTGAACCGGGCCGTGTCGTCCACCGTCGTGAGGTTGAACGGCTCATCGCCGGTCCCCCACAGTTGGGCTGTCCCATTGCTCAGGTTGACGATCCCGGCGGTATTCGGGTCGAGCATCATGTCCATGAATGCCCCGTTCAGGACGTGGACGACCTCCATGTCCATCTCGTCGATCGCCGCGTCGGCCTGCTTGCGAAGGTCGAACTGCGGTGCACCGATCGATGCAGCAAACAGATCCAAGGCGAAATCGGACGGGAAGAACCGCCGCACCCCGCTGCGTATCGCCGCTCGGGCCAACGCGACCTGTCCATCAACGATGACCGAGGCGCCGCCCTGCACGGCGGAGACGACGACGTCGACCCCTGCGGTGGCCACGTCCAACGATTCCTGGTCGGCCAGGTCGCCGACCGCCACGGTCGCGCCGCGGGCGACCAACACGTCTATGATCCCGGCCTTGCTGGAGTCTTCCCGGGCCGAGTCCCGGATCAGCAGCCGGACGTGGGTCCCCGGCTCGGCCAGCAGGTGCCCGGCGACCAGGTTGCCGAGCATGCCGGTGGCGCCGGCGATGAGCACTGTCGTCATCAGAATGGTCCTTTCTCCGGAGTGGCGACTCGTTCACCTCCCACCACGTTAATATAATACGACACCGTGTCGTATTGTAAGTGCTAGAATGAGTGCATGACCGAGACAGTCAGGCCGGCGGGCAGACCCCGTGATGTCAACCTCGATGCGGCGCTGATCGCCGCAACGCAGGAGCTGGTTTTGGAGCAGGGCTTTGACCGTCTGTCGCTGGACTCGGTGGCCGCGCGCGCCGGGGTCGGCAAGGCGGCGATCTATAGGCGTTGGCCGGGTAAGACAGCGCTGGTCGTGGCCGCCGTCGCCGACCTCGCCCAAGCACCGAAAGTCCCGGACACCGGATCACTGCGCGAGGACCTACTGACCTGTGGCCGGACCTACATCCGCACCACCAGGACCCAGCAGATCCTCGCCGGCCTGATGACCGCGATGGTCCATCAGCCCGAGCTGCGGAGCGCCGCTCGCGACGCTATCGGCGCCCCGTTCACGGCCTTGTTCCACAGTGTGATCACGCGAGCTGTCGAACGTAGCCTCATCCCCGCCTCGGTGCACACCGAGACCGTGACCGAGGTGTTTCCTGCCATAGCG
Organism: uncultured Nakamurella sp.; assembly: GCA_964236185.1. GTDB lineage: Bacteria > Actinomycetota > Actinomycetes > Mycobacteriales > Nakamurellaceae > Nakamurella. The sequence continues at coordinate 2,263 of CAXSEW010000012.1, forward strand.
TTTCACCGCAGCGCAGCACTGGGGAAGCCCATCGACGAGCGATTCGTCGTCCGGGTCGTCGACCAATTGCTCCTACCGCTGCTGAGGTGACCAATACCAACACCTATCAATCCGGGTCGGGCTCTCGCGCGCAACTCTCGGTCGTGCACGCGACACAGACGTCCCGGGTATTTCGGGCGCCTACCCCGGCCCGTTGCATCTCGAGGCGAGTGGTCGTAGCCCTACTGTTAGCAGGACGTGCTCTACGGCGGTGGGTAACTTCAGGGCGAGCTGCCCGCGGCAGTTGGAGCAGAGCCCGGCTGTAACCAGATGGTTGTCTGCGCGGGCCTAGGAAAGGATGACGTCCGACCGGAATCCCGCCGGACGTGGTCGCCCAGTTGCGAACCGCTCCATCCTGGCCCGCACTGGAGACCATCGTCCATACGCTCGTCTACGAAGCGCTCGTGCTCGCATGTCCACCAACGGTTCTCGCGGCCGTCGAGCTCCCGACTCTGGTACTGGCGGGCGGCGCCGGCCCCGAAGGGCTGGTAGCCGCGGCGCGCCGTCGGTCCACTTTTCGCACAGCACTTCATTCGCAGCCGCGGGCGTGCTCGAACCTACCAGCGACCGCCTATCACGGGGTCCGTCGCGGGCTATCATTTTCCGTGACCGGGCCGGTCACCTCAGCGGCTCAGGATCGCCAGTCGCTGGTCCAACCGATCGAGCGTGATCCGCCAGCCCTCACGGATGCCGAGGGCGAACCACTCACGGACCTCGCTCTCGGTCAGGTGGTCAGCAAATTGGGTATGGACTATCATCTCGGTCCCGCCGTCGACGTCGTTCATGGTGATCGTGACCAGCGGCGCGTCATCGAGTCTGCCAGGATCGAGCGCGGGCCAGCCGTTGACGGCGCCCCAGGTGAAGACCAGCTTCCCGGGCTCGTCGATCTCACGGTAGACGCCGCCGGTGAGGTACGACTTCTCCTCGTTCTCCACCATCAGCAGCTGCCATGTGCCGCCGATGCAGAGATCGACCGAGGTGGGGACGACAGTGGCGACCTGCGCACCAGGGTTGGCGAACCACTGATCGAGTTCGGCGGGGTCGGTCCACGCCCGGAAGACGAGGTGCCGTGGTGCGTCCACCAGTCGGACGATGGTCATGCTGCGCTCGGCGGTGCTCACTGCATTCATGGTGTCTCCCCGCGTTGTTGGGTGGTCTTCAGGTGTTCCTGAAGGCGGTCGAAGCGGTTTTCGAAGAACTCACGGTAGGTCGCCATCCACGCATCGACGTCACGCAACGGAGCGATCTCGAGTCGGCAGGGGCGCCACTGCGCCTCCCGACTCTTGACCACGAGCCCAGCCGCTTCCAGGACCTTCAGATGTCGCGAGACGGCGGGCAGACTCATCGAGTGCGGGGCGGCCAACTGGCCGACCGTTGCCTCGCCGCGTGCTAACTGCGCGAGGATCGACCTGCGTGTCGGGTCGGCCAGGGCCGCGAATGTGGCGCTCAGGGGATCGGTCACTACTTACCTACCTTGTTAAATAACGAACAAGACAAGTACAACACCGGAGGTAGTGGTTGTCAACGACCGAATGCAGCCGGCCTCAGTCGTCGGCCGGCGTGGCCCTTCTGTGTGCCCGTCCGACTGGTTGCCTCGGCCGCGAGGGCAACGGCTCGATCCGTCTGGTGGGCAGCGTGACCGGGGCATCGAGGCCGACGGAGAAGCGCTCGCCGTAGTGCAGCAGCGACAACTGCGCGTTCGCGTCACCGGCAATTCGATAAACCACCTGTTCGGCGGTGACCTCGACGTGCACACAACTCTCGTGCCAGCCGACGGCGAAGGCCAAGCGTGCAACTGTTTCGGAAGGGACGGCCGGAACGACAGCTTGCCGCGGCGATCATCATCATCGGCTCGAGCCACTGCTCGATGGTGTGATCGACCACGACTCCGTCGTCGGTGTCGGTGGCAGGCACATGCCCGGGAGCGGCGATCACGACTTCGAGCTTGAATACACCGATGGGCGCACGGCCTGGGGTGAGGAGTTGCTGTGGGGGTGGTCGCCAGCGCACCTGAGCAGCAATAAGAAGCGGGCAGGCAAGGAGTGCGAAGCTCCATGGCAAGGGAACACAGCGCCGGTCTCCCTAGGCCATGAGTGGCGACCGGACGCGACGTGCAGGAAATGTTGTCCGACAGGCAGATGCAGGAGCACATAGATAAGGTCTGTAGGTATCAGGTCGAGGAGAAGCACCTTGCCGTGCGTGCCTATAGCCCACTGACCATGTGGTCCGCGCGCGCAACCCAGGGTCCAGTTCGTTCACGGCTTCCCTTTAAATACCTGACGCACTTGTGGGTGCTCGCCGACTTCTCTGAGCAGGTTGCGCACCTTTCGGACGGCTGGTGGACGCTAGAGCCGATGCCGTATCTGTGGCAAGAGATCAACGATCAGTATCAGGGTCCCAATCGGCCGCCGCACTTGGCCGGAATATAAGCGCGGATCTGCATGGCTGCGCCGCTCTAGAGAGGGCGCGCTCAATCGACGCCGCAATCGACGTGGAAGTAGCGTGATCCTCGATCACCAGCCGTAAAGTACCGCAATGTCACCCCGGTCACCTCGCAATCCTCCATGTCACGAGCTTGCAAACCTCGTGTCGGCGAATTCATGGTAGCGATCAAGTCAACAACGAAGGGTTTCCGGGATCGCCAATATCGATGATGGCAGGCGCGCCGTTAAAAGTCCCAACACTGAACAAGCTAAACCCGGATGCGCCGCCCTGCTGAGTAGTTGATTTTGAGGCCCGGAGTTGATCTTGCAATCAAGTTCTGGTGGTTGGTGGCACGAGGGCCCGAGTACTCGAACAGCGACGCCAATAGTACTGGCTTGTTCTTGAGCGGCGGCGTCGACGCGCTATGCGACAAAAGCGTGGGTACGCTTCCGCACTGCTGGTTCGCAATCTTCGTCCAGGCCTGCTTGCTGTGCAGTTCAGGAGGGACCGCGACGTTCGCGCCTATCAGCCCTCGATCACGTCTCCCGCCCACGCGGCGCGGATGATTTGCTCGATATCGGTGATCGTGAACGGTCGCGGATTCGATTTCGGGATTGCTTCAAACGCCACTCGGGCGGCTTCAGGAACGGCGGACTCCTTCAATCCGAGTTCGGCGAGCGATGAAACGACGCCGACCGCCTCGCGCATTCCGTACAACCCCCGGGCGGCCGAGCCCTCGAAACGGTCGCCGAGGGCTTGGCGCACCCGCGCGCCCGCAATGGGTGCGGCATCCTGGTTGAACGCCACCACGTACGGCAGGACGACCGCGTGCATTTCCGCGTGCGACAGGCCATAGGCGCCACCGAGCGTGTGGCAGATCTTGTGATGCATGCCCGATCCGGCGCTTGCGAACGAAACAGCGGCAAGGTACGCGCCGTACAAGGTTTGCTCACGCGCGCCGATGTCATCCGGGTCCGCTGCGAGGGCCAGGAGGCCGGGGACTAGCGCCCGAATGCTCTCGGTGCCGAGCGCGGCGTTGATCGGATCGGCGCCCGGCGCCCAGAAGCCGTCAACGGCGTGCGCAACGGCGTTCAAGCCGGAAGCGGTCGCAAGGTGACCGGGGAGGCCTCGAAGTAGGGACGCGTCGTACACGATGACCTTCGGCAGGACCCGGTCGTCGACTCCGGTCGTCTTGCGGTCGCCTTCGACCTGGCCCCATACATTGGTCGCCTCGCTACCCGCGAAGGTGGTCGGCACCGCCACGATCGGTAGGCTGGTCTCGCGAGCGACAAACTTCGCGAGGCCGGTGCTGGACCCACCGCCGATCGAAACGACGGCGTCGGCGCAGGTCCGTTCCGCCAGTGCCACCGCTGCACGACCCCTCGGCACCGGAACATGCTGCTCGATGTCGAGGATGCGGGCAACCACCGGCGCCCGGCCGGCGATCTCTTCCGAAAGATTCACCGCGAATGCGTCGGCGATCAGGAGCACCCGCTGCGCGCCGAGCTCCTTGACTGCAGCGACCGCGTGATCGGCCGCTTGCCCAGTGCCGAAGAGCACTCGATGGCCCAGGGTGATGTGGTTGAAATTCATGGCGTCGTCCTTCTCTCAGTGGACCACTGGTGTAGATCGTGACGGTTTCCAGTCGACCATGCCCCGATCACGCGGGTTTGTGCGGTACGTCTGCGTCAGCCGAGCTTGAAGAGCTCCATCGAGTTGGTGCGCCCGATCTTCGTTCGGTCCGCCTCGGCCACGGAGGCGGAATCGAACCAATCGGCAGCGTGGTCGATGTTCTCGAACGGCCAGTCCGTCGCGAACAGGATGCGCCCGGAGCCGATTTCCAGGATCGCGTCGATGAGCGTCTGGGTGCGGAAGTTGCCGGACGTGGTGATGAAGAAGTTCTCGGTGAAGTAGTCGACGAACTTCCTTTTCGCGGGATACAGGTGCGGCGCCGTGACCCAGGCGTTCCTGTGGTCGATTCGGTAGAGCATCGCCGGGATACCCTCGCCCATGTGTCCGACGATCACCTTGAGGGTGGGGTGCTCGTCGAACAGCCCTGATCCCATGAGCCGGAGCGCATGTACTGCTGTCTCCTGGGCGAAGCCCCACGTCGGTCCGAGCAGCCAGGGGTGACCGTCGTAGATGCGGGCATCTTCCGGCAGCGGGTTGCGCGGATGGAGGTAGAACGGGACGTCGAGTTCCGCGACAGCCGCCCAGAAGGGCCTATACCGCGGTAGGTCGTAGTACAGCGGCTCCCGCCCGCCACCGTGCTGCTCGTCCTGGGAGAAGCCGTTGACGAGCGCACCGACGAAGCCGAGCTCACGCACCGATCGGTGCAGCTCGCCGATCGCAGCGCCCGGGTCCTGCATCGGTAGCGCTGCGAATCCACGGAACCGGTCGGGGCGTTTCGCCACCTCTTCGGCGAGCGTGTCGTTGGCGATTCGGGCGATCTCAGAGGCCCGCCCACGGTCGGGTATCGCCTGCACCGCAGGAGCGTTGAGGGATAGCACCGTCATCTCGATGCCGTTCTCGTCCATCAGCTGCAGACGGCGGTCCTGGATGTCGACCAGACGGGCGCGTAGCTCGTCCCAGTAGGTTCCCGGGACGAATCCGGCCGAGTCCTGGATTGTTTCCGGGATTGCGAAGTGTTCTTCGAGGGCGATCTTCCCGTTCATCGTCATTGTGCATCCGCTTCTTCCGGTACTCGCGCGATTGAGTTGAGCAGCGTTCTGACGAGTCGGGCAAGCTCGTCGGGATCGCGGGCAAGGCCGTAGATGTAGCTGTCAGGTCTCACAACCGCGGCGGTGGCACCGGTTTGAGCGAAGAACCGGGTGTAGACACCGCCGGTGTCGGAGTATGGCCCAGGCGTGAACATCGAGCGAAGCCCGAATACTGCCTCGCTGCCGCCCAAACTGTAAAAGGCTTTCAGGTCGTCAGTTTTCATCGCAGACAGCGCGGCACGGCTGCTGGCGACGATGAGCCAGTTCGTACCGGCGATCTCGTCGAAAAGCGCGGTGCGCGAGGGCGTAGAGACGAGTCCCTGCGGCAGCAGTTGCCCGTCGTTCGCGGTGAGCCCGCCGCGCAGCCCTGGATAGACGAGCTTGTCAGGCTTCTTGTTCGCATTCCGAGCGGCGATCATTCGGGCATCGCGTGCGGCGGCCCTCTCCGGGTCTCGTTCCGTCTGGACCCGACCGAGCTCGACGGCCTTCTCGGTGATGAACCGCACGTGCGGCTCCCGTTCGACCTGGTAGCTGTCCAGGATGGTCTCCGGATGTCCGTCCAGCACGAGACCGAGCTTCCAGGCGAGGTTGCGGGCGTCCCGGATGCCGGACACCATGCCCTGTGCAAGGAACGGCGGCATCTGGTGGGCGGCGTCGCCGGCCAGGACGATCCTTCCGCGGCGCCACCGGTCCGCGATCAGGGAATTGAACGTGTAATTCGCGGTGCGGATGAGGTCTGCCTGGTCGGGCTTGAGGAACTCGGAGACGCGGGGCCAGACGTAGTCAGGTGAGGTGACCGAGTCCCGGCCGGCGTCGGCGGTCAGGCGGAAGGAGAACCGGTGGTGCTTCGGTCCGATGTTGACGATTGCGATCGGCTCGGCCGGATTACAGATCTGGCGGAAGGTCGGCAGGTTCGGGACCTCGTCCTTCAGGGCGAAGTCGCAGACCAGCCAGTTCTCGCAGAAGCCGTAGTCGTCCCACCCCGAGCCGATGTGGGTTCGGACGAACCCATTACCACCGTCGGCGCCGACCACGTACCGGCACCGCACTTCCAGCCTGGAGCCGTCACGCCGCTGCGTGGAGACCGTGACCCCGTCGGACTGCTCAGTGATGCCGTTCACGGTCGCGCCTCGGACGATCTCGACCGTGGGGAGGGTGTGGACCCGGTCGTTCAGAACAGATTCAAGGTGCGGCTGGTACATCATGTATTGCGCGGGCCACCCGTTGCGGCCGGGGTTGTCGTACTCGATGTCGAGCAGAACCTGGCCGCTGCCGTTGGTCCAGACGTATCCGGCCTGGACGTTCGTGCCGGGGAGCAGCTGCTCGGCGATCCCCAACTTCTGGAAGGTACGCATCGTCTCGTCGTCCCATGCGGCAGCCCGCGGGAGGCCGAACATGCCCTCGTACCGCTCTATCAGCTGGACGCTTCGGCCCTGCTGGCCAAGCAGCGCAGCAAGGCTGAGACCGGTGGGACCGCAACCAACGATGACGACATCGACAATCCCCACTAGCACTCCTTCGTCAGTTGCGATTATGGATTATGGCACACATTCCGCATTGAGCAATGATAGGATTTGGGTCAATCGGCGAGGTGGCCTCGAGCAGGGGCCGATGGACGCCGTGCTGATGCGCCGGCGCGGCGCCGAGGAAGGCCGACAATGACGCAACCAGGACTCCACCCACCCGCAAACGTCACGCGTCCCGGGTATTACCAGTTGCGGACACCTGATGTGGACCGGATGACGGCGTATTACGAGGACGCGCTGGGGTTCTCTGTGACCGAGCGGTCGCATACCTCCGTGTACCTCACGACCGGAGGCGACCATCACTGCGTCGTCATCGAGCAAGGTGAGGCTGACGGTCGCGCCGCGCTCGGGTTCGAGGTGGCCGGCGAGCTTCAGGCCGTGCAGCAATCGCTGCACGGGGCCGGGCTGGAGTCCGAAGTAAGACACGACGAGCAGCCGGGCGTACCCACTTCGCTCGTGCTGAACGAGTACGGCACCGGGACTCCGCTTCACCTGTACAGCAGCCAGAAGACCTCCGGCGCGCCGGCGTCGCTCGGCATCCGTCCCACCAAACTCGGTCACGTGGCGTCCTACGTCGAGGACCTCGAGGGCACGCAGTCCTTCTACACGGACGTTCTCGGCTTCCGGTGGTCGGACACGATCGGCGATTTCTTCACCTTCCTCCGCTGCAACAACGATCACCACGCGATCAACCTGATGCGCAGCACCAAGCGGCACGGACTGTTTCACGTCGCCTACGAGATGCGGGACATAGTCCATCTCAAGGATGCCCTCGACCACCTGGCCGCCCGGGATATCCGACTCGAGTGGGGCCCCGGCCGCCACGGAGCCGGGCACAACATCTTCACCTACCACCGCGATCCCGACGGAAACCTCGTCGAGCTGTTCACCGAGATCGACGTCATCCAGGACGAGACGACGGCGCGATTCGAGCCCCGCCCGTGGCACGAGACGTGGCCTCAGGCGCCGCGCTTCTGGGGCGTCGGTGTCGAGGCAGCCAACAAGTGGGGACCCATCGACCCCGAGAAACTCGAGCACTGATGCAGGCCATGCTGATGCGGTCGTTCGGACCGCCGGACGTCCTGGCCCTGGAAGAGGTAGATGCGCCCACGCCCGCCGCCGGAGAGGCGCTGGTGCGCGTCGGAGCGGTGGAAGTGTCCCGCACTCGAGACGTAGCGACCCGTTCCGGGTTGCATCCCTTCTCCCGCCAAGTGACGCTCCCCCACGTGCTGGGCGGTGACTTCGCCGGAGTCGTCGAATCGGTCGGCGACGGGGTCGACCCCGCTCTCATCGGTCGACGGGTAGCGGTCATGAACACGTCGACCTGCGGGCAGTGCCTGGCGTGTCGGTCGGGCCGCGAGTACGAGTGCACAAACCTGCGGATGGTCGGCATTCACACCTGGGGTTCCTACGCTGAGTTCGCCGTCGCTCCGAGCAGAAGTTTGCATCTCCTGCCCGACGACATCGACCTGCCGGAGGCGGCAGCCTTGGCCGCGACGGGCCCAATCGCGCTGACGCAGCTTCGCGCACTAGGGGCCATCGACGGCGGGTCGGTGCTGGTCACCGGCATAACGGGAGCCGTCGCAACTGTCCTGGCGGCACTCGCACCGCAATTCGGCGCCCACATCGTCGGTCTCACCCGGCGTCCGGCACTCGTTCCGCCGTCCTTGGGCTGCAGCGTCCTGGAAGTGGGACGGGGCGACTTGACGGAGGCGATCGCCGAAGTGAGCCGCGGAGGTGGGCCCGCCGGGGCGATCGACAACGTCGGCAACCCCGAGGTATTCGACCGCTACTTCCCGGCGCTCCTCAACGGCGCCCGCGTAGTCGTCTCGGGCGCCATCGGCGGTGCGGAACTGCCCGTCCTCCAAGTCCCGGTCGTCTCCCTCTACGTACGGAGCATCTCGTTGGTGGGCGTTCGAACGGCAACCGCGCAGGCCACCCGAGATTTCTGGGATCTCGTTCGGCACGGGTTCCGCCTGCCCGACGGTCTGTTGCACGAGATGGCGCTCGCCGACGCCGCGCGTGCACACCAGTCCATCACCGAGGGCGTTGCGGCCGGGCACACCGTTCTGACGGTCGAGGGTGGACCACGGTGAGCCCGACAGGAGTGACCGGGTCCAGTGAGAAGGACGTGCTGAGTCTGGTGAGCGACGAAGGTTCCGATGAAGTTCGACAGCAAGGTATTCAGTCGATCGAGGTCGGGGCGCGCGTGCTCCACGCCCTCGAAGCCGGTGGTGGGCCGATGACGCTGTCGGAAGTCGCTCGCGGCAGCGTCATGCATCCGGCGAAGGTCCATCGCTACCTCGTCAGCCTGGTCCGCGCCGGGCTCGCGGCGCGCGACAGCCGCACTGGACTCTACGATCTTGGACCTGCGGCCCGGCACCTCGGAGTGGAGGCTCTTCGACGCACGGACACGGAAAGCGTGGTGTCGGCCCGCGCGCTGCAACTTCGAGACGAGACTGGACACACCGTCGATGTCGCAGTGTGGAGCGACGCCGGCCCGGTGATTGTTCGATGGGAGTCCGGCCGGCACGCGTTACCGCTGGTCGTGCGGGTCGGTTCGGTGTTGCCCCTCCTGGATTCGGCGCTCGGGCTGGTGTTCCTGGCCCACCTCCCCGAGCCACTGTCCCGATCCGCCCTTGCCGCGCAGCAGGAGCGGCAGGAGACCCGGGCAGTCGCGCCGGAGGAGCAGGAACGACTGCTCGCGGAGGTGCGAAGTCAGGGCTATGCGAGTGCGTTGAACAACATGATCTACGGCATGGCGGCGTATGCCGCACCCGTCTTCGGCGCGGACGGCTCGCTCGCGGTATCCGTCGGTCTCGCGATGCCGGCCCGCACGGTCGCCGAGGGCAAGACGGCCGGGCTCGCTGCGGCGTTGCTCGAAGCAGCGGCCCAGGCGTCGGCGACGCTGGGGCACGTGCCGGACGCCGGATCCGATATGCCTGCAGAGTCCCGAGAGGTCGCCTCCGATGCCTGAGATCTTGCTGGTTCAGTACCGATGCGGCGTCGACGCGAACCCTCGTGCCGGGGTGCGGATCGACGGGATAGTGCGTTCGCTGCCGGACGGCTGGCCGACGTCGACGCTCGACATCCTGGAGCGGTGGGAAGAATACAGCGCCGCGCTCCAGGCGATCGACTTCTGCCCCTGGCCTTCGGTCGCGGGAGCTGAACTCGTCGCGCCGATCACCTATCCCCGAAAGGTGTTGTGCGCGGGCGCCAACTACTACTCGCACGCCGAGGAAATGGGAACAGCGCGGCCCGATCCCGCGGCCGCTCCGTTCTTCTTCCTCAAGCCGCCCACGACGACAGTCGTCGGACCCGATGTCGTCGTTCCTCTGCCCGACGGCGCGGATCCCCGCTACGACTGGGAGGGTGAACTGGCAGTGGTGATCGGCCGACGATCCAGGAACCTCTCCGTCGAGACAGCGCTGGAAGCGGTTGCCGGCTACATGGTCGCAGACGACCTGTCGGCACGCGGACTGTTCTCCCGCCCGCAGGCCGTCTTCCCGCCTTTCGCCTACGACTGGCTGGCACACAAAAGCCAGGACGGATCCTGCCCGATCGGCCCTGGTATTGCCCCAACGTGGGCAGTTCCCGACATCGAGGCGAAGCGGCTGACGCTCGCTGTCAATGGCGAGCGCAAGCAGGACTCGCTGATCGGTGACCTCGTTGTCGGTATCGCCGGCCTCGTCAGCGCGGCGAGCCATCTCGTCACCCTGGAGCCGGGCGACATCATCCTCACCGGAACGCCGGCCGGCGTGGGGTTGCCCAGGAATACGTTTCTCGCCGTCGGCGACCGCGTAGACGTCGCCATCGACGGTATCGGCACGATCACCCACACGATCGGACCACCGGTCGACGGACTGAAGGAATCAACAGAATGAGCGACTACGGGTCCGCATCGTTGACGACGGCAGTCGTGGAGAGCTTCGCGGCGACGGCCGACCCGCGGATGAAGGAAGTCTTCGGCAGTCTCACCCGTCATCTCCATGATTTTGTGCGCGACGTACGGCCGACGATCGACGAGTGGCAGCAGGCGATCGACTTCTTGACCGCTACGGGAAAGATGTGCGACGACGTCCGGCAGGAATTCATCCTCCTGTCGGACGTCCTCGGCGTGTCGATGCTCGTGGAGATCCTCAACGACGCCGAAACGCCGGACGCGACGGACTCGACGGTGCTCGGTCCCTTTCACGTCGTACCGTCTCCACCCAGGGAGGCGGGCGACAACGTATCCCCGGCGAGCGACGGAGCGGTCGCACTCGTCCGCGGATCCGTCCGCCAGCCCGATGGCGCTCCGATCCCCAGCGCGACCGTGGATGTGTGGCAGGCGGACACGCACGGGTTCTACGACGTACAACAGCCGGAGATCCAGCCCCTCGGAAACGGACGCGGCCTCTTCACGACAGACGCCGACGGCCGGTTTCTATTCCGTACCGTAGTCCCGCGCTACTACCCGATCCCCGCCGACGGCCCGGTCGGGGCGCTGCTGCGGGCAGCAGGGCGTCACCCGAACCGCCCGGCGCACATCCACTTCATCGTGTCCGCGCCGGGATACCAGGGTTTGACCACCCACATCTTCGTCGAGGGCAGCCCGTACCTGGATTCCGACGCCGTGTTCGCTGTCAAGCAAAGTTTGATCACCGCCTTTCGGCCCAACGGCGATGTCGAGGAGGCCGCTGAACTGAATCTCCCTGCACCGTTCGACGAGGCAAGAATCAACCTGGTGCTACAACCCCTGTAATAATCACGGCCAACGTCTAAGAAATGCGCCGTTCGATCCGTACTCCGCGCGCACCCTACTGGATGTCGGCGACCTTCCGCGTGCAGTGCGGTGACACATTTGGCAGCCCTACAAAGACTTTTGGTCGACTCGGACCGCTAAGTGAAGACCCGTGGTCAAAACCACGAACGGTGCTCTGGTCAGAACTCCGCGTCGCGTCGGGTTCACAGTCAATAGCCAGGCAGCGTCGGTATGGCCAATGGTGTCGCGACTTCGTGCTCTCTACACCTGGTCAAATGAAACGCAGGCCCCGCGGGCAGCCCGTTACAGTCCTGTCATCGCCCGACGCACGCTCGCCTCGTGCTTGTTGGACTCGGCTTTGACGTCGCAAAGGAAGGAAGGCGCGACAAGCGGCCAGAATGGTCGCGGTCGACAAAGAGCCACCGTCGCCACGCCGACCCCGGAATATGGGTACGCCGACCTCAGCGCTCCGCTCCGGCCCACCGCCCTTCCCGGGTGGTCCACCGCTCACGGCCGTATGTTCCGGTCTTCATCGTCTGCAACCCACCGGCGGAACAGCTCTATCGCCGCATTTCGCTAGCCATGGCCACAACCGCGGCGACCGCCGGAACGTGATTGACGCGCTAACAGGGTCTCAAGCATCGTAAGTGGTGCGACCTTGCACCTGCCCAAGCAGTGACCGGCGCGGCGCAGACGGGACCCTGCTGTTGATCGCAGCCTGCACCGATCCCCGAACTGAGCACTCGCGAACACGGACAGCACCCAGCAAAACACCAGATCGTTTCTACCGAGAAGCAACGTCGGACCCGATCGGGGACCCGGCTTCGCGGTCAAGCTGGCTGGAGCGGGTTGCGGGGGCCCGAGCGGGTAGCAGTGCTATTGAGACGCCGCCCTCAGCCGTTCAGGCCTCAAGTGAGCCGACCGGATCTAACAGAACGTGCGCGTCCGACTACTAAACGGTATATCTTGACTGGGAACTATCAAGAGGAGACGAGTGCCATGACCGCGAACACCCGGTTCATCAGTGGGTGCCCCGCCCAATCATCGACCGCAACTGCATTCTCTGTCAACGGCCGCGCCGGGCGACAGGCTACTGCGTGGACGTTCGTGACCAGAGATTCATTGTGATGGCGACGGAGCAGGATTGGGTCGCTGCACGTCGGCGGGCGCGGCGAGCAACCCGGCGCAACGCGCTGGCCGGCATGGTTGCCGTCGCCGTTCTCGGCTTCCCCGCCGTGCTCGTTGCAGACCTCGGCAGTTCAGGCGCCGTACGTTATCTGGTGACGGCCGGCTGGCTGACGTTGATGTTGGCGCCTATGGTGGTCGCTCGACGCAACGTTCAGGAACAGGCGAAAACCGACACCGTGGTAGAAACGTTGACGCAGGAACTGACCGACGCTGTGTTCACTGCCAACCAACAGGCGGCAGAGCGGGAGGCGCTCGGCAGGGGGCAAAAGTTCGAGAGTCGGTTGGCCAATGCCTTGGACATGGCCGAGGGTGAGCCAGAAGTCATCGACGTTGTGGAACGCGCCTTCATCTCGATTGCACCGCGCGCGTCGGTGGAACTATTACTCGCCGACAACAGTCATGCGCACCTGCTGCGGATGGCCCAAGCGCCCGCGTCGACCCTCGACGCCCCGGGTTGCGGGGTCGACTCCCCCGACCATTGCCCGGCTGCGCGTCGGGCCCAGGTTCAACGATTCCCGGACAGCGACCAACTGGATGCCTGTCCCAAGCTGCGCGGTCGGTCCGGCGGCGCGGTGTCCGCCCTATGTGTGCCGGTCGCCATCATGGGACGGACCGTTGGGGTCATCCATGCCACCGGCGAACAGCACGAAGTCTTTCTCGACACCACTGCGCAAGACTTGGAAAACCTGGCGAAGGTTGCCGGGTCACGGATCGGCTTGTTGCGGGTAATGGCGGAGACAGCACTTCAGGCCGCGACCGACAGCCTGACCGGCTTGTTGAATCGCCGATCGTTTGAACAGCAATTCTCGATAATGCGCCGGGAGTCCGCTGTGTTGTCGGTGGCGATGGCAGATTTGGACCACTTCAAGTCGCTGAACGACAAGTACGGTCACGAAACAGGTGACCGGGCGTTGCGTCTGTTCTCGCAGGTGCTCAACGAATCCGTGCGGGCAGCGGACCTGGTGGGTCGACACGGTGGTGAGGAGTTCGTGTTGGCGCTTGCGGACTGTCCGGTCGAGCGAGTCCGGATCATTCTCGACGGGCTCCGGGAGAGGCTTGACGCAGCCATCACGGTCGCAGGTCTACCACAGTTCACCGCCAGTTTCGGCCTGGTGCAGGCACAGCCCGGTGAATACCTGCCTACCATCCTGACCCGCGCCGACGCCGCGCTCTTTCAGGCAAAACGCGAAGGCCGTAATCGTATTGTCGTCCACGACGGAGCGGGCACCGTCCCTGCGCCTGCGTACTCAACTGAACTCGACAGCGCCAGCGTGGGTCACCTGCTCCGCACTTGAGGGTGCTGGCCGCCGCGCCCAGCCCGGAGCAAGGTCGCCGGTTGACCCCGGCCCGGGTGGCGGCGTTGCTGCGCCGCGGCGGCCGGTAACGCAACCTGCAGACAACCGGGTCTGCGGGTCGTTGATGACGGTCGCCGCGGAGCTCGGGATGCCTTTGCTGCAGGTCGATCCGGAGGAACACGGCTTCGCCGCAGTCGACGGGCCCAACGCGGTGCTCGTACGGCCCGACCAGCACATCGCCTCGGTCGGGCGCGCGTCTGTCGTCGCGTCCGACGGCGGCGCCGTTGACAGTGGCGCCGTGATCCGGGCTGCCTCCAGGGCTTCGTCCCCACGGCGGCGAACCTGGCCACCACCACCTGAGCCACGATCTCCACCGGAAGAGGACACCATGCGTATCGCCAATGTAGTAGGACGACTGAGCCCGGTCCATGGAGCGCTCGCGCTCGATGTGGAATCGGCCAGCGATGGGAAATTCGGAGCCGACCCCGCGGTCGTCTACGTCCGCTGGAAGGAGTTCGAGGCCTGGCCGCAGACCAGGACATCGCGCAGGCACCCGCGGCCGCCACTTTCGACCCAAAGGATCTCGGGGCACCTTCCCCAGGTGCGCGGCAGGTCTTCGGCATCGGGCTCAACTACGCCGACCACGCGGCCGAGGCCGGCCTACCCATCCCCGACCAGCCGCTCGTCTTCACCAAGTTCGCCTCCTGCGTGACCGGCCCGATGACCGACGTCGAACTGGTCGGCGACACCGTCGACTGGGAGGCCGAACTGGTGGTGATCGGCCGCGGGGGCCGACACATCTCTTGCAGACGCACAGCCCACATCGCCGGATACACGGTGGGACAGGACCTCTCGGAACGCACCGTGCAGTGGCAGGGCCAGCCCGCCCAGTTCAGCGTCGGCAAAATCGTTTGCCGGGTTCGCCCCCACCGGGCCCTTGCTGGCCACCCTCGAAGAATTCGCCGATCCGGACCGACTGAAGATCTCCTGTGCCATCACCGATGTCGCCGGAACCACGACGACCATGCAGGATGGATCCACTGACCAGCTGATCTTCTCCATCCCCGAACTCATCAGCCGGCTCTCGGAAATTGTCGAGCTCCTGCCCGGAGACCTCATCTTCACCGGAACGCCCCCGGGCATCGGCGCGGCACGCAAACCCCCGCGCTTCCTGGCACCCGGCGAGGTCCTCACCACCGAGATCGAAAGCTTCGGGCGCCTCGTCCAAGGCTTCGTCCCCGCGGTGCCCAGATGATCTTGGTGACCTCCGCCGGCGGCAACCAGGGTCGGCACCTGATTCCCAAATTGGTGACGGCGGGACTACAGGTGCGCGGCCTCGTCCAATCCGACGCCTCCGCCCGTCAGCTGGGAAAGGCCGGGGTGGCGGAGGTGCTGGTGGGTAACCTCGGCGACCCACGGGTCCGGGCCGACGCCGTCCGCGGCGTAGAAAGCATCTACCACGTCGGGCCGACCGTTCACCCGCTGGAACGCGAGATGGGGATGGGTCTGGTGAACGCAGCCCGCGACGCGGGTGTTGGCCACTTCGTGTTCAGTTCGGTACTGCACGCCATCACCACCGATCTGGTGCAACACGAGATCAAACGAGACGTCGAGGAGCACCTGCTGTCCTCCGGACTCGAATTCACCATTTTGCAGCCGTCCAATTATATGCTGCCGCTCAAACTGAAACCCGCCTTCGAGCGCGGCGTCTTCGAGCTGTCCTGGTCGCTGACCCGACGGCAGTCTCTCGTCGACCTGGACGACGTGGCCGATGTCGCCCGGCTCGTGCTCTGTGATCCGCAGGCCGATTTCGGTGCCACCTACGAATTGGTGGGGCCCGGACGCTTCAAGGCGTACGAACTCGCAGACATCATCGCCGGTGTCCTGGCAAGAGCCATCGAGGTTCGCGAGATCGACCCCGACAGATACCTTTCCGCGTGGTTCGGCGACGCCCGATCCATCGGCTTTCCCGCACCAATCGAGGGGGTGTTGCGGGCCATCTCGTCCCGCTAGAGCAGCCACGACTTCATCGGAAACCCGAACGTGCTCACCTGGCTGCTCGGCCGGTCGCCGACCACCTTCGAGCAGTACGTGCGACGAGAATGGACGCTGCTGCAGGCCAAGAATTCATCGACCGATCAAGGACTGCCATCGTGAGACTCACCGATAACACCATTCTGATCACCGGCGGCGGTTCAGGCATCGGTCGCGCACTCGCCGAACAGATGAAGCGCCGGGGCAACAAGGTGATCATCGCCGGACGACGCAAGGCGCTACTGGACGCCGTCACCGCGGCCAACCCGGGAATGAAGGCCGTCGTCCTCGATGTCTCCAATCCCGCCGGCATCACCTCGGTCATCCCCGCAGTGCTCGACCGGCATCGAAATCTGAACGTGCTCATCAACAATGCCGGAATCATGGTCGGCGACGACCTGACCAACCCGCTCGACGACGTTCGAGCGACGGCTGGCCCGCTATCCGCAGCTCTACAGCCGAGTTGGCTTCGCACACCAGTACCGACCCCTGGACTCGACAGACGTTCCGCAAGCGCTGGCCCGGTATTGGCAGGAACTTGGCTTCAGCTACGAGCCGCACCGCCCCGCCGACGCCGAATCCGTCGTCACCATCGTCCGCATCACCGGCGGCAACTTCCGCCTCATCGAACGCCTCATGAGCCAGGTCGCCCGCATCATGAAGATCAACAAG
>CAXSEW010000013.1:0-18835 GCA_964236185.1 uncultured Nakamurella sp.
CGCCGGGTACGGCCCCATCGCCCCCGCCCAAGCCCGGCAACTCGCCGCCGAAGGACTCTGGCGGCGGCTCGTCTGCGACCCGCTGTCCGGCCGGCTGCTCGACGACGGCCGCACCCGCTACGAACCGCCCGAAGCACTCGAACAATTCATCGTCACCCGCGACCAACAATGCCAACACCCCGGCTGCTCCCTGCCCGCCTGGCGCGCCCAGATCGACCACATCAAACCCCTACTCCGCCGGCGGGAACACCGACGAGGTCAACCTCATCGCCCTGTGCCACCACCACCACCGCGCCAAAGACGGCGGCGGGTTCACCCTGCGCATCAACCCCGACCGCACCACCACCTGGACTACACCACTGGGCCGCAGCACCACCATCGTCCCCGAACCATTACTTGAACCGACTGTGCCAGCGCTACCGGTCGAACTGCGCACACTGTTGCCGCTGGACCCCCCGTTCTAGCGGAAACTCGTCGAATGGTCGCCGTTTGGAATACCTGCGGAGATTCCGGCGCCACAGCAACACAACTCGAGCGACGGCATCACTCCGGCTCAGTCTGCGCAGCACTCCGCCCAGGTGCCGGCCGTGTACATCTAACGTGTCTGTTCCGGGACCTCATCGCCGTCGCTCAGCCGCAGCCCGGCCGACCTGCCCGGCGCGACTCTGCGTCACGGGGCGCCCAGAGCAGCGATCAGATCGCCGTAGCCGACATCCGCCAGAGCGATGATGTCGTCCAGCTCGACGTCGGCGCGTGGGGATGCGGCCAGCTGGTCGCGGAAGGTCGTTGCGGCATCGCTTCGGGCGCCTGGGCCGTCCAGGCGGTAGCGCTGCGGCAGCATAGGCCCGAACAGCAGCGGCTCGGCGAGGTCAGGACGGCCGTGCACGTTGGGCGCCACTCCCGCGGCGTCGGCCAAGGCGACGGCGAGCACGTTGTGCGAATCAACCGGCGGGGGTGGCGAGGCAATGCCGGCGCGCGCCGCCTGATCGTTCGGCTCGGGACCGGATCCGGACCAGGAGTTGACGATCCACCGGGCCTGCAGTTCGAGCAGCGGAAAATAGGGTCCCTGCAAGGCGAACTGCCCGACCACGCCGAGGCCGGAGAGGTCGGGATGCATGGTGCGGTGGTGAAGCCGCAGTTCTGGACCGAGGACCGCCGACAAATCCTTTGACAAGTAAGGGAGGTCGAGGCGATATCCCGTCGCGCAGATGACCGCGTCCACCTGGGCGCGGCCGCCGTCTTCGAAGATCACTTCATTTCCGAGCGCTGACGAGATCGCCGGCCGACACGAAATCGTTCCAGCTTGCACCTGCGCAAGGTAGTCCTGGCTCAGAGAATGGCCTGCGGCGAGGAAGTCCGCGCTGGGTTCGGGCGCTCCGAAGTCGGCGGGATTCCCGGCGACGCGCAGGACCCGCTCGCGCAGGAGAGCGCCGTAGGCTGGCGCCGACATCATTGTCCTGCGCAGCGCGCCGATGTGTGTGTACCACTGCCAGTCGGACGGGACCCCGGCCACGTTCTTCTGGAGTACGTAACGTGGTTTGCGGTACGCGGAAATGACGGTGCTCACCGTCGCGAGATCGGACGCAATCTCGTGCCCACTGACCCCATTGCCGTAGACCAGCACTCGCCGATCACGGAAGTGATCCTTGCCGGGATAGTCGAAGGCGTGGAGCAGTTCGCCGGTGAAGCCCTCGAAGCCGGTCGGTAGCACCGGAGCCCGGAATCGTCCGGATGCGATGATCACCGCCTCGAACGGCTCACCGTCCAACCGCCATGCCGGCTCGAGGTCGCTGACCGGGGCCGCGAAACGAATGCGGTCGGTCACCCCGAACGTGGCGGAGTACGAACGCAGATAGTCGTGGATCTGCTCCGCGAAGGGGTGCAGATCGTGAGTTGGCGGGGGACCGTGATCGGAGAAGGCCGTCATCGCCCGACTGGTGTTCGTGCGCATGCCGGGCCAGATCCCACTGTGCGCAGCCGTGGTGTTCCACTGTCCACCAAGCTCGTTGCTCGCCTCGAATACGCTCACCTCGAATCCGGCTTCGATCGCGTATTTCGCCGCCACGAGCCCGCCAGGGCCGGCGCCGATCACCGCGACGCGGGCCCCTACGCCAAGCCGCACGATGCCACACTCATTTCATTGCCGCCACGTATTCCATTGCGCCACGACATCCTCCGCGGCGTGCGTTGCTCCCGAGTCGATTGCCTAGGACACGGAGTTCCAGAACACCGACCCTCAGAGCGTTTCCCTCCGGATCGTGGTCTTCACCGCCGCCCACTTCTGTGCCGGAACGGCCGTCATCATCCAACACCGGGTCCAGCAGCCGGGTCATCCAAGAGCGCCAGCGCGGCGTCGAAGCTTGATCTGTCATGGTCCCGGAGGCCAGCACGCGGTCGCGTACTTCGGCGAAGAATAGCTGGGAATACTTCGCGCTGCGGTCGGTGCCCCGGATGTCTTGGACGTCGGTCGCGGCCGGCCGTGCCCGTCCCAGTCCCGGCACGCGGGTTCGGTGGTCGGGGCCACCTCCGCGCTCGCGCGGTGCTGTCGAGTCGTCTGACTGAAGATCTGCCGGCCTCAGTCGTCCGACCACACCGCAGACGCCGAACCGAACGGCGCAGCCGGGATCGTGAACGCCATGGACGCCGGCCCGACCGTCACCGGTCCGGGCAGTCGATACCCCGGTCCCCAGAACGTCTCCTCGAGTTCACCGGCGGCCGCCGCGTCGAAGGGTTCGACGGGGCCCTCGTCACGGGCGCCCCGGTGGTCCTGCAGGAACATGGCGGTCCGCGCCAGCGACAGCCGGCTTACGCTGCCCAACCCGGTCCGGCGCCGCTCCGACAACCCGCGAACAGCGGCGGCCGCCGCCAGGTAGCCGGTGGCGTGGTCCAGCGCCTGCACCGGCAGCGGCGTCGGCTTGCCGCCTTCGTCGTGCGGGTAGGCGATGCCGCTGCTCATCTGCACCAGGCTGTCGAAGCCGCGACGACCGCGCCACGGACCGGACCAGCCGTACGCATCGAGCATCACCTCCACCAACCCGGGCCGGGCGGCGTGCAGGGTGCGCTCGTCGAGGCCGAGCCGGTCCATCGCCCCCGGCCGATACCCGTGCACCAGCACGTCTGCCTCAGCCAGCAGGCCCAGCAACACCTCCCGCTCCTGCCGCAGATCCATTCGCGCGCAACGCTTCCCGACCGTCATCTCGATGTCCAGCCCGACCTCTTCGCGGTCGGGCGGGTCGATCCGCAGCACCTGAGCACCAAACCCGGCCAGGAACCGGGTCGCCGCCGGGCCGGCCAGCACCCGGGTCAGATCGAGCACCCGCATTCCGGCCAGCGGCCGGTCCGGTGATCCGGGTTCGGTCGGTGTGGCGGACACATCGGTGAACACGCGACTCACCAGCTGGTCCTGCGCCACCGCCATGCCCTGATGGTGGTTGCGCCATTCGTCGGGACTGCGCAGTTGGGCGGCGCATCCGCCCGCCCCGACGACGGCGGCCTCCAACTTCGCGCCGAGCCAAGGCAGCACCGCCTGCTCCACCGGAGCCCGTTCCGCACGCGCAGGCTGATCGGCGACCCCGACGACCGACAGCGCCGCCGCCCGGTGCACCGGATCGTTGGTGTGCAGCCGGATCCAGCCGTCGGAACACCGGTAGTCACCGCTGACCGGGTCCCACGGAGCCGGCAGCGGCCAGCCCACCGGTCGAAGCGTCATGCCGTACCAGGCGCCGGCCAATGCCCGGTCGACCAGCACGTCGAGAGGGCCATCACCGCCGTCCGGACCAGCAGCGAACTCCGCCACCGCAACCCCGGCCGCCGCGACGCTCGCGGCGGCGAGGTCCGCGACCGGATACGGCGAGGAGAAGATGCGCGGTCCGTCGAGCGTCACCCGGTCCAACAGCTCCTCGGATCCGCCAACGGCCGACCACATCTGCGCCAGCATCTGATGATCCAGCCATGCCATGGTCGCTCAGCCCCGCTGGATCGACCGACGGATCTCGTCGAGCTTGTCCTTCGCAGCCTGCTCACGGGCAGCGCGCTGCTGATCCGCGGTGACCAACTCCCGCTGCTCGGCTTCGGCGCGGGCGGCTGCCTCGCGAGCCGCGGCCGCCTCGGCCAGCTCGGTGCTGCCCAGTGCGGTGCCGTACCGGCCCTCGATCTTGTTGCGCACGTAGTCAAGGCTCGGAACGCCGGCCTCGGTGTAGTCGGGAGCGATCGACCCGGCGGTACCGAGCCCGGGAAAGGTCGCGGTCGAGTCCACGGTTTCGACGATCTCGGCATCGACGACGTCGGCGTCGTCATCCAGAGCGGGCGGAGCCGGGTCCGTTCCGCCGGACTTCGTCGACGGGTCTTCCATCGCAGCCTCCCAGTACCGATCTGAATCAGGTGATCTGTCGCGACGCTACCGGGCGCTGCCCGGCCTCGCTGGGCCGGCCACGTGCCGGGGGCGCTCAGCGCGGAATCCGATCCGGTTGCCTAAGTTACTGGCGAGTAATAACCTGTCGCTACTCGTCGGTAACTTAGCTGCGCCATCCGGCCGAGGCCCTTCCAGCAGGTGTCGATCCAGGGAGTCCCATGAGTCACTACCGTTCCAATCTCCGCGACCTGGAGTTCAACCTGTTCGAGGTGTTCGGCGCCGGTGATCGGATGGGCCGCGGACCGTTCCAGGAGATGGACGCCGAGACCGCCCGCGGCGTGCTCACCGAGTTGGAGACGGTCGCCAGCGGACCCGTTGCGGCGTCCTTCGTCGACGCCGATCGCAACCCGCCGGTCTTCGACCCGGAGACCTTCTCGGTGACGTTGCCCGAGTCGTTCAAACAGTCGTTCACGACCATGATGGACGGCGAGTGGTGGCGTCTCGAGCTGCCGACGGCACTCGGCGGCTACGGGGCTCCGCCGTCGCTGCGCTGGGCCGCGGCGGAACTGATCCTCGGTGCCAACCCTGCTGTCCACATGTACAGCTCGGGCCCGAACACGGCCAAGCTGATGCACACGCTGGGTACCCCGGTGCAGCGGCAGATGGCCGAGACGATGATCGACAAGCTCTGGGCCTCGACGATGGTGCTCACCGAACCCGATGCCGGAAGCGACGTCGGTGCCGGTCGCACCAGGGCGGTGCTGCAGGCGGACGGGACCTGGCACCTGGAAGGCGTCAAGCGCTTCATCACCTCCGGCGACCACGACCTGACCGACAACATCGTCCATCTGGTGCTGGCCCGGCCTGAGTGGAGTCGCGCAGTGAGGGACCAACGGAGCGCGGAACGACCAGAAGGCGCAGCTGGCACAGCGGGTCCGTCGTTCGAAACCCGACCCGGCACCAAGGGCCTGAGCCTGTTCATCGTCCCGAAGTTCCACTTCGATCCCGAGACGGGCGAGCTCGGCGAGCGCAACGGCGCCTTCGTCACCGGACTCGAGCACAAGATGGGACTGAAGGTCTCGACCACCTGCGAGCTCAGCCTCGGTCTGAACGGCACGCCGGCCGTCGGGCACCTGCTCGGCGAGGTGCACGACGGCATCGCGCAGATGTTCCACGTCATCGAGTACGCCCGGATGATGGTCGGCACCAAGGCGATCGCCACCCTCTCGACCGGCTACCTGAACGCCCTCGACTACGCCAAGATCCGGGTACAGGGCGCTGACCTGACCCGGTCCGGGGACAAGACCGCGCCGCGGGTGACGATCCTTCACCACCCCGACGTGCGCCGGATCCTGATGAAGCAGAAGGCCTACGCCGAAGGCTTGCGGGCAACCTACCTCTACACGGCCGGCTGGCAGGACCGGATCGAGGCGCAGGAGGTGACCGAGGCTGTCGACCTGAAGCTGGCCAAGCGGGTCAACGACCTGCTGCTGCCCATCGTCAAGGGCGTCGGTTCCGAGCGGGCGTACGAGAACCTCGGCCTGTCGCTCCAGGTGTTCGGCGGGTCCGGCTACACCCAGGACTACCCCATCGAGCAGTACATCCGCGACGCCAAGATCGACACCCTCTACGAGGGCACCACGGCCATCCAGGCGCAGGACTTCTTCTTCCGGAAGATCGTCAAGGACGGCGGCGCTGCGCTGTCGGTCATCGCAGGTGAAATCGTCGACTTCCTGGCCACCCAGAACGCCGAAGGCAGCCGGCTGAAGGAGGAGCAGGTGCTGCTCTCCACCGCGCTGGCCGACTTCCAGGGGATGGTCGGCACGCTGGTCGGCTATGCGATGGCCTCGGTGGAGGACCAGCCCAGCCTCTACAAGATCGGCGAGCACGCCGTGTCGCTGCTGATGAGCGCGGGCGACCTGCTGATCGGCTACCTGCTGCTGCGGCAGGCCGTGGTAGCGCAGGCTGCGCTCGACCACGGCGCGAGCGCCAAGGACGTCGACTTCTACACCGGCAAGCTGGCCGCCGCGCACTGGTTCGCCCGCAACGTGCTGCCCGAATTGACCGGTCGCCGCACCGTTGTCGAGACCGCCGACCGGTCACTGATGGAGGTTCCGGAGGGCGCGTTCTGAGCAGGGGGCCAGTGCGCCGGCGAGTCAGGTGATGTCGCGGGCGCGGAAGGTCGCCACTGATACCGCCAGCACCACCCCGGCGTAGATCAGCAGGGTCACCGCGCCCTGCAGGTTCGACACGTGGATCTGCTCGGGCGTCACGAAACCCTGCGCCTTGTTGTAGGCCAGTGCTCCGTCGACGGTCACCCCGCCGTGGGTGGTCCAGGCCGCCACGCCGGTGGTGAACAGGTAAGGCTGCAGGGCCGGGTTGATCGCCCGGACGACGCTCTCCAGCACCACGAAGTAGACGAAGGCGATGCCCAGCGCCGCGGCGGTGTTGCGGATCAGGTTCGCCAGCCCGAAGCCGAGCCACACCGTCGGCAGCACCAGCAGCGCGACCCGGACCTGGACGCCGTCCACATCGGACCAGAAATGCGACGCGTCTGCGCCCAGGCTGGATACCGGTAGCCCGCGGGCGCTGAGCAACCATCGGGCGGTGAGCGCCCAGACCAACTGGGCGAACACCGACAGCACCAGCACCACACCGGTGACGGCGACCAGCTTCGCACCCAGCAGCCGCAGTCGCCGCGGTTCGTAGAACAGCCAGGCCACCACGTTGCGACTCGACCACTCCGCGCCGATGAAAGTGGCGCCCAGCGCGAAGCCGGCCAACGCGACCGCGACGCCGACGGCCACCGTGTAGTCCGGAACCTGCCCCGGCCGGAACGGTGTGTTCGCCAGGAACTGATCCACCGGGAAATCCGCCGCTGTCGGCACCGGGCCGCAATTCTGCTCGGATCCACCGGGAGCGGCCAGGCATTCCTTGACCGACGCGGCGATCTCCTTGATCTGGCCGTCTCGTTGGGTAGTGGCCTGCGCATAGTCGGCGGCGGTCGGCTTCGCGTAGCTCTGGAACAGGAACGCCACCGCGATCAGATAGCCGACAACGCAGACGCCGAGGAGGACCCGGGTGAACCGTCGGGCAGTGAGTCGGCGCAACTCGGTGCCGATGAGCCGGCCGAAGGTGGGCGCGGCGGTGCGGTCGCCGCCCAGCACCACCGTGGCGGTCATGCCTGCACCTGCTGGGTGGCGGTCGAATCCGTCGTCGCGGTCGTTCCGGAATTCTCTGCGGTGAGCGCCAGGAACACCGATTCCAGATCGGCGGCGATCGGAGACAACTCCGTCAGGTAGAGGCCGGCAGAGCTCAGCACCCTGGTCACCATCGCGGGGTCCGTCACGCCGCCGACGCGCCAGGAGTCCTCCAGCGCGGTCACGGTAAATCCGGCCTGCTGGAGCACAACTCGCCCCTGCTGCGGGTCGGCCAGCCGGATCCGGACGTCACCGGTCGTCCGGGAAGCCAGCAACTCGCTGACCGACCCGGAAGCGATGACCTGACCGCGGGACATGATCGCCACCCGGTCACACACCTGCTGCACCTCGCCGAGCTGGTGCGAGGACAGCAGCACCGTCACGCCGGAGGCGCCGAGCCGCGTGATCAGCTCCCGCACCTCCTTGATGCCGGCGGCGTCCAACCCGTTACCGGGCTCGTCCAGGATCAACAGTTCAGGATTCTTGAGCAGGGCGGCGGCGATCCCCAGCCGCTGCTTCATACCCAGCGAGTAGCCCTTGACCCGGTCGTCGGCCCGGCCCGCCAGGTCCACCAGCTCGAGCATCTGCTCGACCCGGGCGGCAGGGATGTTCGATGCCTGCGCGAGCAGCGCCAAATTGCGGCGGCCGCTGAAGTTCGGGAAGAACAACGGTGTCTCCACCAGCGCGCCCACCCGCCCGATGACCGACGGCAGCTCCGCCGGCACCGACCGGCCCAGCAGTCGCAGGCTCCCGGCGTCCGGCTTGACCAGGCCGAGCAGCAGCCGGATGGTCGTCGTCTTCCCAGAGCCGTTCGGTCCCAGAAATCCGAAGACGCCACCGGACTCGACCGTCAGATCCAGCCCCCGCACCGCGTGCTCGGGCGGCTTGCGCCATCTCCGGTAGGTCTTGTGCGCCCCGCGCACCTCCACCACCGCTGCCCCGGTTCCACTCGTCATCTTCAGCACTGTGCACTATCGTCCGGCCCGTTGTGGGGAGGCTCCAGGGCGCAGATGCCGCAACGCGCGGCGGCTCTGATCGCTTCGCGGAACGAAAGAGGGACGATCGTCAGGCAACATGGAGGGGCGGTCGCGCGTCCCCAGTGGCAACCACCGCGATCTCAACTCCGTCGCACCTTCTTTCACACCGCATAGATGTCGAGGATCAGCATGCGCACTGCCGCCCACACCCCGCGCTGGAGCAAGCGGGTAACCGTCGCGCTGCTA
The DNA here is from genome assembly GCA_964236185.1 of uncultured Nakamurella sp. Classification (GTDB taxonomy): domain Bacteria; phylum Actinomycetota; class Actinomycetes; order Mycobacteriales; family Nakamurellaceae; genus Nakamurella. The sequence goes on from CAXSEW010000013.1 coordinate 8,775, forward strand.
TCGTTGATCCTGCTCGCCACCGCAGCGTGCACGTCCAATTCCAGCGCCGATGTCAGCAGCACCGCCGCGCCGGCGACAACGGCAGCGGTCACCGGCTCATCGACGGGAGGCGGCGCCCCAGGTTCGGCGGGCACAACGGCATCGGCCGGCACGTCGGCGGTATCGCCCGCCGACTCATCCCCCGCCACGGCATCCGTGTCATCGACGTCCGTCTCGTCGACCGCGCTCTCGTCGACGTCCGCCTCGTCGACAGTGCCGTCGACCCCGCTGGCCGATCTGCCCGCCGCGTCGGTGACCGCGTCGCCGGCGCTCGGCACTGCCGACCTCTCCCCCAGCGCGCCGATCACCATCGCGGTGAAGAACGGCACTATCGAGGCGCTCAGCTTGACCAACCCGGCCGGCAAGGCCGTCACCGGCAAGCTGTCCGCCGACGCGTCGAGCTGGAAGCTGGGCGAGGACCTCGGCTACGGCAAGACTTATACGGTCAGCGGCACCGCGATGGGCCGCAACGGCAAGTCGGCGAAGATCAGCGGGACCTACACGACCGTCGAGCCGGATGACGAGGCGCACGTCACCGTCTCGCCCGGTGACGGCGCCGTGGTCGGTGTCGCCGCGCCGATCATCGTGCGGTTCAGCTCCGAGGTCACCGACAAGGCCGCAATGGAACGCGCACTCGAGGTCGTCACCAGCCCGGCGGTCGAGGGTTCCTGGGCCTGGATCACCCACGACGGCGACAGCCACCCCTCGCTGGACTGGCGCCCGAAGCAGTACTGGCCGCAGTCCACCAAGGTGCACGTCGATGCTGCCGTCTACGGGCAGGAGTTCTCCCCCGGCGTCTACGGCGCGGCCGACGTCACCACTGACTTCACCATCGGGCGCAACCAGGTCGTCATCGCCAATGCGAAGAAGCACGACATCGTGGTGCAGCAGTCGGGCAAGACCGTCGCCACCTACCCCGGCTCCTACGGCATGGGCGACGACCCGAACAGCAGGTACGGCCTCAAGTCGCAGTTCGTCACCCGGTCCGGCACGCACATCGTGATGGACAAACAGGAAACCGTGTCGATGACCAACCCCGGCTACTACACCAACTCGATCGAGCACTGGGCAGTCCGGATCAGCGACAACGGCGAGTTCATCCACGAGAACCCGAAGACGGTGGACGAGCAGGGCAGAATCAACGTCAGTCACGGCTGCATCAACCTGTCCGCCGCCAGCGCCGAGGCCTACTTCAAGTCGGCGATCTACGGCGACCCGGTCGAGATCAGCGGCACCAGCGTCCAGCTGTCCGCCGCCGACGGCGACATCTACGACTGGGCGCTGACCTGGCCGCAGTGGCAGGCACTGTCCGCGCAGTGACGGATGATTCGGCCGGGGCTCCGCTGCGCTGGGTGCCGGAGTTAGGGGAACTTCAGGTCCGCTCTACTGCGCCGGGCTCGAATCGCAGTGCTCGCACTTGGTCCTGACGGACTGACAGCCACCAAGGCCCCTCCGGATTCGCGGCGATGTGAGCTTCAATCCCTGCCCATCGACTCACAATCGCACGGCTTGCGCCCAGGGCCGCTGGTGTCCGACCCCACCGTGAAGGTGCACGACCTTCAGCCGGTGCTCCCGCGCCAGCTGGGCCTCGCTAGGTCGCTGCGCAGGGTGATGAGTGCACGGCCGACTCGCAGTAAATTTTCGTCGACTACAAAGGCGATGCCTGCTGGCGACGGCAACATCTTCGACCTCAGGCAGCCATGCCATGTTTGGTTGTGTACCGAACGGCGGCGTCTACTCGAGCCAGACTGAGCCGGTAGCCGGCCGCGATGTCGGCGCGAGGCTCCCCGGCCGCGACCATCCCCGCGATCGTAACGACGCCCACCCTGCGACCCTCGAATGTGGGCTGACCGCTGAATCGGTCGGGATTAGCCTTGATGCCCGGGAATTCCGGGTCGAGCTCAATCTCCACGGCATACTTGTCGCCCGCCGGCCCGGCCAGGAGTGTCGCCGTAATGATGACTGGCCGACTCGCTTCGAGAATCAACTGTCCGGTCCTGACGACCGATCGACCGGCATCTGTGCCGGGAGTCTGGACCGGTTGTGCGCTCCTCGGTCGCGGTGACTCGATCAGCCTGCCCGACGGCATGCGGCTGGACAGCGACGGATCCCCTGCTCTCCACCTTGGCGCCGGTGTTCCTGATGCCGGACGCGGCGTTCGCGGCGGCGGCCAGCGCCTCGGCCGCGCCGGCGGTGGAGGCCATCGGTGACCACTGCCGCCACAGCGACTGCGGCCGCGGTGCGGCTTCCAGCGAGCGCCAAGCAGTGATCGACTCGGCGGCTCGCGCAGCGGCCTGCCACGGTGACGGGTCGGCGACCGCACCGGGTCGCCACGTCCGCTGATCCAGCCCGCCGCCGCCGCTGAGGATCGGCGACACCCGTCGGGGCGATGGACTCGAGATCTGCGGAACCGAGCAGCCGCGCCAATGATTGCCGGGCCTCCGGCTTCATGCCGAGCTGACTGAGCGCGAAGCGGAAACGGGAGGCCATGGCCGTCATCCTGCCAACAACTTCAATCGCCCAGGCACCGACGTCATCGCCTGCGTGCGGTCGTCACCACGATTGCCGCGGCCCGACGTTGAACAGGCAACCGCCCGGAATCGGCACCATCTCGAAGGCGCTGTCCTCGTACTCGGCCCACTCCTCCTCCGGCACCGGGTCGCGGTTGATCGCCCGCCGCACCGGCACCGGTAGTGGCGCCGGCGGCGCCGGCGGCGGCACCGACGTGGTCACCCGGGCCCGCGCCGCCGTCACCACGGTGGAGCGCCGCGTCATCGTTGCACCGCAGGCCGAACAGGTGCGGCCCTCGTGGTTGACGGTTTCGCAGACGGCACATCGCCACGGCGCGTTCATCGGTCCCTGCCCTTCTCGAGCCGGCTGAGCAGCTTGCCCAGCAGGGTGGACACCGTTCCGGAACCGAACCCGGCCGGTTCCACCGGCGCGGAAGTTTCGCCCGCAGTCGGCGCAGCCGGGACCGCCGGACGGCTGGGCGCCGTCCCAGGTCCGGCCACCGCTACCGCGGTCCTGGCACCGGGCGCGCCGGCGATGCGGAGTCCACGGCCGCGAAGCCCGGACGCCACCGCAGGCTTGCCCGGCGCCACCGGAGGCCGAAGCGGACGGCCGACGGTAGCGGGCTCGGCGCTGGGCAGCCCCATCAAGGTGGCGTGCACCTGACCGATGTCCGGCCGGGCGGCCGGATCAGCGACCAACATGAGCTCAACCGTGTCGACCAGCTCGGTCGGGGCCGAGCCGGGTGGAAGCCGCAGGGTACTTCCGTTGAGCACCGCGATGGCCGCCTCCCGATGGACCGGGTCGAAACTCGGCATCGATCCGGTGAGGTACTCGCAGTAGATCAGGCCGAGCGCGAAGATGTCCGACGCCGCGGTCAGTTCCGCAGCGTTGTCGTCGCCCTGGATGTAGCGGATCAATTCGGGCGAGTAGTAGTTCATCGTGCCGACGATTTCCTCCGCCGGCGGCGGAGATGCCTCCAGGTAGGAATTGTCGAAGTCGATCAATTTCGTGGTCAGACCCAGTTCGGTGCGCTTGATCAACACGTTGCTGGGCTTGAGATCGCTGTGCACGATCGTCAGGTCGTGAAGGATCTTCAAGCTGTGCGCGACGGTCTTGAGCAGCACGAGCCTCGTCGAGTACGTCAGCCGGGCAACGTCTTCCGCCGACAGGCCTGCCGGGTCGACCTTCTCGGTCACCTTGTAGTACTTGGCGCCGACCCGGAAGAAGTCCAACGTGGTGATCAGGTTTCCGCCGTACCGGGTGACCGGAGCCAGCGCCGCCTGGATTCCGCGGTGATGCGCCTCGAATTTTGCACACGCCGCTCGTTTCCGCGCTTTGGTGGCCGGGCTGCCGGGCGCGTCGTCATCCGGGTAGGTGGGGCTCAGGAACCGTTTGAGGAAGAACTCCCGCCCCTCCCGTTCGGCAAACGTCCATTCGCTCAGTCCCGCTCCGACCACCCGGAAATCCTCGAGCAGTCGGTAGTTGCCGACCATTTCTCCGGCTCTCATGTCAACTCCTTCGATACGGCGTCCGGCAGGTGACGCGAATAGTCGCCTTCGTACGCGCCCCACAGTTCCGCTGACAGCCCCGCCTGCTCGAGCCGCGCGGTGTCCAGTTCCGTCGCCAGTCGATCGACCAGCGCGTGCGCCGCGTCCAGCGGCTCGACCCAGCGCTTCCGGACGGTCTGCAATCGGTCCGCCGTCAAGGCCTTCAGCGCTTCCAGGTCGGTACCGACGCCCGCGAGGGCCATCGAGGCGTCGTCACCGGCCACCGCGACGATCGCCGCGCGCACGGAGTCGGACCACTGCGCGACGGTGTCCGCGCCGTGCAGGGTGGCGAGCAGCAGGTGTTCGAAGTGCATCGGTGACGGCAGGTACCCGAAGCAGCCGTCGGTCGCGGCGACCAGGACGACGGGCTCGGTGAGTTCCACCTTCCGGTGGTTGACCACGTACGGCACGTCCGCGGACATCGCGTTGCTGACCACGGAGTCCTCCCGCAGATTCGCCATCGCGTCGCCGTGGTCCCGGATGTCGTCGAGCGACAATTGGTGCAGGCCCGACGCGTCCAGCGCGTACATCCGCGAGTCACCGGCCCACAGCACCTCGCAGTCCCACGTGTCGTCGGAGTCCGTGCGGCGCTGCAGCGCCGCCATCGCCATGGTGGTCGGCAATGCCCGCAACAACTTCGACCGGAGCCGGCTGGCCGGCGCCCGCAGATCGGCGAGCCGCGCCTGCAGGGCCTGCTGCACGGACAGCTGAACCAGCTCGGCGACGAGATCGCCGTCGAGGCCACCGGAGTGGAGCCAGTCCACCATGCTCTCCTCGGCGACGTCCCGGGCCACCCGTGAGGACAGGTAAGCGCCCGACCGCGGCCCGTCCGGCGTGTCGTAGATCGTCCCGCCGGCTCCCCCCATGCCGTCGAACACCGCCACCAGCCCCACGTCCCGACCGGTCCGCAGCACCGGATCGGAATCCTCGCCGCTACCGGCAACCTGGTGATGGTTGAACGCGAACGACACGGGCCATTCCTCGCCGAAGCGATCCACCGGCAGGTCGGCGACGTCCAGCTGGGCGCCGGTCAGATCTTCGCCGATCGGGACGACCGCCTCCGAAGCCGGCTCGGTCGCCGCTGCTTCGGTGTCGGCTGGCCCGTCGACCTGGCGCGGGCGGAAGAAGACGTCAGCGGCGTCGGTCGGCGTCCGGGTCGGGAGGACGACGGCGTCGGGCTCCGCCGGCCTCTCGGGGACGACAGGTGGCTGGACTTCGCTCACACCGAGTTGCCGATGGAGTCGACGATGGTGCCGTAGTCGATCTCCGACAGACCGCCGCCCGCTTCCGACGGGTGATGCACGACGTTCTCCCAGTTGGCGGAGATGTCCGTCCAACCGGGCCCGTCCGGGGCGAACAGGATGAGGCGCTTGCTGCTGGACCCGACGGGGCCCTGTGGGTCTTCCCAGAGGTCGGTCAGGCTGCTGAAGCTGGTCGGCACCGAGCTGGCCAGATCGGGCGGCAGCACCGCGAAGTTCAACGGGTGGGCGGGCGCATCGGTCCACACCACGACGACCTGCCGACGACGGTCGCCGTGTTGGGTCCACGGCGAATTGATCGCCAGCGCGACCGCCTCCAGGCCGGACTCCGGCGCGTCGCCGCCGCCCTGCGCGACCAAGCCGTCGACGAATCCACTGAAGGCGAGTTGTTCGTCGGGCAGCGTGTAGAACGACGATTCCTGCAGGGCGCCGTCCTCATCCACCGAGAAGTCGCGGAAGGCGATCACCCGCACCCGCAGCTCGTCGACGCTCTTGCCCTTGGCCGTCAGGTTGGTCTGGACGTCCTCGTAGAACCGCAACGCGTTCGCCTTCACCGCGTCGAGCACCGGGGTCATGCTGCCGGTGACGTCGATGCAGAACACGATGTCCACCGCGTAGTGCAGCCGCCGGGGCGCCGCGGCAGGGGCGGGTGTCGCCGCAGCCGGGGTGCTGGGCACCTCCGGTTCGACGACCTGCGACGGCGGCACACTCGCATCTGCACGCTCGCCGGCATCAGCCGCTGTGTCCGCGGCCGGCTCCGCCACCGTCTCGAAGACCGGCTCGGTGACCGGCTCGGTCGTCGGCTCGACGGCGGGTGCCGCGCTGCCTTCGGGCTCGGTGGTCGATCCCTGCGGTTCGGGCGCTGACATCAGTTCTCCTCTGGTTGTCGGGTTCGGTCGGCGGCGACAGATCCTTGTTGGATGTTGCCGGTCGACGGGAAGATGACCCGGTGCGGCCGATACCTTCCACCACTGCTGTACCCAATAGGTCACTGCCTATCGCGGCGGCGGATATCGCGGAGTTGGATGCCCTCGTCGTGGAGTGTCGCACCTGTCCGCGGCTGTTGGCCTGGCGCGAGCTGGCCGCGACGGAGAAGCGGGCGTCGTACCGTCAGGAGACCTACTGGGGTCGACCGGTCGCCGGATTCGGTGACCCGGCCGCCTGGCTGCTGATCGTCGGTCTGGCGCCGGCGGCGCACGGTGGCAACCGCACCGGGCGGATGTTCACCGGCGACCGCAGCGGCGACGTGCTCTTCGCCGCGCTGCACCGCGCCGGTTTCGCCTCCCAGGCGCACTCGGTCGCGGTCGGCGACGGGCTGACCATGACCGGGGCGCGGGTGACCGCACCCGTGCACTGTGCGCCGCCGGACAACAAGCCGCTGCCGTCCGAGCGGGACAACTGCGCGCCGTTCCTGGCCCGCGAGGTGGAGCTGCTGGCGCCGACCCTGCAGGTCGCCGTCGTCCTGGGCGGATTTGGTTGGCAGGCACTGCTGGCCTCGCTGACCCGGGCCGGTTGGTCCGTGCCGCGGCCACGGCCGGCGTTCGGGCACGGCCGCGAGGTCGTGGTGATCGGGCCGGCCGGACAGCGGCTGACCCTGCTCGGGTGCTACCACGTCAGCCAGCAGAACACGTTCACCGGGCGCCTCACTCCCGCCATGCTGGACGCGGTGTTGGCGCGTGCGTGGGAGTTGCGCGCCGACGACTGATCATTCGTTGCTGCGATGATCTTCGGCTGCGCCTGCCTTCGTGCGCCGTCATGACTCAGCAGGGTGCGACGTCAGGGCCGACAGCCATTCATCGACGGTGCTGGCAGCGTCGGAGTGAAGAGCGGCGGTGAGCGTGGCCTGGGCTTGATGCCAGGCCTGGTTGGCCCGGGCGAGGATGTCGATACCGGCGTCGGTGATGGCCACCGCCAGTGCCCGGCCGGTGGCGGAGATGTCGGTGCGGGCTACCCAGCCGCGGTCGATCAGGATGGCCAGGTTTCGGCTCATGGTGGAGCGTTCCACCGCAAGCAGATCCGCAACGACAGTCGGTTTCGTCGGTCCGGCACAGACCATGAGGGTGGAGAGAACCTCCAGCTGTTGCAGTGAGAGCCCGACCGGGCGCAGCTGCTGTTCGAACTCTCGGGACACCAGCCGGTGCAGCCGACCCACCCGCACTCCCAGGCAACCGGCCATCATCTCCCGGGTCAGCTGCCCGGCCACTTCCCGCGCACTCTCGTGTTGCATGTACATCATGATAGAGGCATAGTGTAGCTACATCAACTTGGTGTAGCTACACCGGAGGAAGTAGGGCGCATGTCGACGTTGGACACCATCACCGCTCGGAACGGCCGGTTCGCCCGGCAGAACTTCACTGGACCGTTGGAACTCCGGCCCCGGTTACGGGCAACCATCATCGGTTGTCTGGACCCCAGAGTGGATCCGGCCCAGGTGTTGGGTCTGGAACTGGGCGACGCTCCCGTCATCCGTAACGTCGGCGGCCGGGTCACCCCAGCGGTCCTGCAGATGCTGGATCTGCTCGCCCTCGGTTTCCCGGACCAGCTCGGCCCGGTAGCCGAGATGGCCAAGAGCGACCTGATCGTGTTGCAGCACAACCACTGTGGCATCACCCGCATGCAGCACAACCCCGGCCAGCTGGCCGCATCGTTCGGTATCGACGCCACCGACCTGCCCACTAAATCCGTCGGCGACCCGCACGGCTCGCTCACCGTGGACGTCGAGGTGCTACGACGTCATCCGGGTATTGCGGATTCTTACCGGGTGACCGGGTTGCTCTACGACGTGACCACCGGTCTGGTGGAAGTGGTTGTGCCGGCAGAGGTCTCAGCGTGAAGCCGATCATCGCGGTGACCGGGGCAACCGGCTCCACCGGCTCGCAGGTGGTGGCCCGGTTGCGCCGGCAGGACTGGCCGGTCCGAGCCCTGGTCCGTGGTGTCGACGCCTGAGCGGAACGGCTGCGCAGCTGGGGCGCCGACATCGTCGTGGTCGATCTGTTCGATCCCGCCCAGCTTCGCACCGCACTACACGGTGCTCGACGGGCGTACTTCTGCCCGCCGACCCATCCGCACATGCTGGACAGCGCAACGGGCTTCGCTGTTGCCGCGCAGGAAGCCGACCTGGAGGCGCTGGTTGTGCTGAGCCAGTGGTTGGCCAGCCCCGCGCACCCGTCGTTGCTGACCCGCCAGCACTACCTGGCAGATCGGATGTTCGCGGCGGTGCCCGGCATCGCCCACACCACGGTGAATCCAGGTTTCTTCGCCCACAATTACCTGCAGACCATCGACGTCGCCGCTCAGCTCGGTGTGTTCCAAATCCGATGGGCCACAGCCGCAACGCTCCGCCCGCCAATGCCGATATCGCCGCGGTCGTGGTGGGCGCATTGCTGGATCCGGCCGGCCACGACGGACGGACCTACCGACCCACCGGTCCGGCGCTGCTCGACGCGGAGGAGATGGCTGCGATCATCGGAAAGGTGCTGGGCCGCAACGTCCGCACCGTTCCCATGCCGCAAGGCCTCTACGCGAAAGCCATGCGCTCCGCCGGCTATGACGCGTTCATGACCGCGCAGACCAGGACCTACGTGGCCGAACACCTCCGCGGCACCTTCGCCCTCGGCGGACCCACCGACCACGTCGAACAGGTCTCCGGCCGCGCAGCGGAATCGTTCGAGGCCACCGCCCGCAGCTACGCCGACCTGCCCGTCGCTCATCGTGGCCCAGCGCAGCTCGCCAGGGTGCTGAAGAATGTGCTGCGCACCGTGGTCATTCCGGGTGGTACCCAGCGGGCGCAGGCTCAGCAGGGCCCCGGTCCGCTGACGATGCGGCTGGCGATCGATGATGCCGACTGGCTGGCCGCGCACAGCCCACAGGTGCCTGCGGCATAGTCCACCGGAGGTGATCTCTTGCGGTCACAGCCCCAGCAGCCGCTGCAACGCCCGCCGCGCCGCCGCGTTCTGCTCCGCCTGGGCAGAGAGTTCGGCGGCCAGCTGACGCAGCCACTCGTCGATACCGACCTCCTTGCGGGAGATGACGACGCCGCGCACGGCGACCCGCACCATCGCCTTGACGCCGGCCCGGGCCTGGTTGAGCTCCAGGGTCCGGTCGTTGCCGTGCACGGCGAGGGCGATCGGTCGCCCGGGCCGGCCGGCCAACCGGTCCCCCATTGACCGCTGGTACTCGACGTCGACCATGCCGGGCGGCAACGCGTCGCCGAGCGCGCCCGTGAGCACCCGCGCGTACGACTCGACGTCCTCCCGGTCGCTGCGCAACATGGTGGCCAGCAGCTGGACGTCGCCCAGCGGGCCCAGTCCACTGGGCTGCAGGGCGCCGCCGTCGGCGTCGTTCATCAGTCGGCGTCGCTCATCGGTCGGTCAGCGGCAGCGTCAGCTGCGGGGTCTGGATCGAATGGTCGGCGCGCAGCGGCCGGACCGCGGTACCGACCGCGAAGAACTCGGTGGTGTGCCCGCCCCACCGGTGCGGCAGCGACAGCAGATTCACCCCGACGATGCCCTCGGCGTGCAACGCTTCACCCTCGGCCTGCATCCGGCTCATCGCCAGTTCGCGGGCGTCGTACAGCGCCTCGGTGAATTGCGGGATCTCCACGTTCTGGCCGATGTTGCTGAACGACTGACTGAACTTCTGGTGGGCGATGTGATAGACGCAGGTACCCATGACCAGACCCAACGGGGCATACCCGGCCTGCAGC
>CAXSEW010000014.1:0-18703 GCA_964236185.1 uncultured Nakamurella sp.
CGAGGTTAACTCGGGCGCCGACGACCACACCTCTTCACTGGTTCCAGGTATGCGGTGGTCGAACCCGGCCTCGACGGCCGCCCGACCCACGGCCACCGGGTCGGCTACCACGGCGCGCCCTGCGTGCGCAGGGCTCGGCCGAGCGCCGCCAGGTCCCGCTCCGCATGGTGCTGGCGGACGTACATCTGCAGGTCGGCCACCCGTCGGGCATGCCGTTCATCCAGAGCCAGCGGTGCGGGACCGAGCGCATGTGCCGATCGCTGCAGCACGTCCTCCGCCGCGGCAGCGGCGGCGGTGCGCACCCGCAGAGCCATGACTGCTCCAGCCCCGCCGTCGGCCAGGCGGGCATCGATCTGCCGCGCCGCCTCCAGCAGCATCGACCGCACGCCGCTGAGTGCGACGTCGACCGCTCCCACCTGCATCTCGGCGACCTGGTCCGGTGGTTTCAGCCCGCCGGCTGCGAACAGGTGGCGGGCGATGCCGACTGCGCCACCGAACCAGCAGGCGGCGACCCCGGCACCGCCCCAGGCGAAGCCCGGCCGGTCCAGGTACCACCCGTCGGGCCCGACCGGTACGGCAGGGCTGCGCGTGAATTCGACCGATGTCGAGGGCACCTGCTCCAAACCGCGGGCCACCCATTGCTGAGCGGTGGGTGAGACGGTGCCGTCCTGCAACGCCACCGCGAAAAGCCGACGACCGCCGGGTGTGTGCGCTGTGACGAGGGCATGACTCAACACCGCCGCCAGCGAACACCACGGCTTGACACCGGACAGCTGCCAGCCGCCCCCCTGCCGCATCGCCGCGTCGACCCGGACACCGGACGCCTCCGCGGCGAAGACGCCCCACGTGGAGACATCCGACACTGCCTGACTTGTCAGGTCCGAAGGGTCGAACACGGAAGCGTCGGCGGCCTCTGCAAGAATGGCGAGCGCATCGAGGTGGGCCTCGACGACTCTGGCGGCGGCGACGTCCTCGGCAGCGATGGTGGCCAGCAGCTCCCACCGTAGGACGGTCGCACCGGCGCCGTGTCTGGGCGTGGACGAACTACACTGTCGCGCCAGTTCGAGCATCGCTCCCACCGACCCGTCGAGAGTCTTCAGCGTTCGCAGCGCATCCAGCAGCGCGGGAGGTGCGCCCGCGAACATCGGACCTTCCTCCGTCGGGCTCTGGATGTGCACCACGTGCAGCTGGTCGGAAATCAGGCACCCCTCGATACGTCACTGTCAATCGCTGGGTTGGTATCCAGAAGCGATCGATTACATGCATGTCAATCGGAGATGCGCGGTCCAGCAGCGCCTGGTCCGGAGGGGGGCGGTTCGGGCGACGCGTCCGCGGCACCGCAGCGCGGCCCCCCCGGTCAAGCGGTCAGCCCGGCATCAGGCAGCGACCCAACGGCTCCGGTTGCGGCTCCCTCGGCGACGGAGGCAGTTGCCGCGGAGTGAAACCCAGAACGTCCGTCGTGGACGACAGCTCCATGCAATCGTCGTCCCCCGGCCAGTGGGACGTCTGGAAGTCGTTGCGCGGCAACAGCCCTGTCATCCCCAGCCGCAACGCGACCACCGATACGGCCGATCGCTCGACCAACAATGCCAACAGGTTCTCGCACAACACCTTTGCCGACCCGTATTCACAGCATGGTCGCGGCGGCCACCGTGGATCGATCGGGTGGTTCCCGAATCGCTCATAGAGGCCCAACGCATGGATGGAGCTGGCGTAGACGATGCGTCGCAGCTTGGATCGGCCGGCCGCGGCGGCCAGATTGGACCCCGCCCGGCTCGGGGCTCACCTCACTCCTGACCGGCAGTCGAGCGACCGACCGGGAGACCGTTCCAGCGCTCCAGCTCGCGCTTCGCCGCATCCGCCAGCAACCCGGCGTCGGTGAGAACCACGATGTCGGTGAATCCAAAACGCGCCAATCGGCGGGCTCGCTCGGGCGCACCGGCGAATACTCCGGCCCGAATACCGGCGTCCCTGCACGCCCGGACGATGCCCGCCAGCGGGGAGTTCGAGGAGGTGTCGTCGACCATGTCGTCGACGTCCAGCCCGAGCGCCAACGACAGGTCGAAAGGTCCGACGAAGACCATGTCGACACCCGGCGTGGCGGCGATCGCCTGCACCGCGTCGATCCCCCCGGCAGTCTCCACCATGACGGCGCACATCACCCCGGCATTCGCCTGCCCAGGATCGGGCGACGTGCGGCCGACCAGGCCGGTCATCGGTCCCCAACTGCGGCTCCCCAGCGGGGGGTACCGGCAGGACGCGGCCACCGCGGACGCCTGCTCGGCGTTGTCGACCAACGGCACGATGACGCCGGAAGCGCCGAGGTCCAGCACCCGGCCGATGCCGACCGGGCTCTGGTCGGCCATCCGCACGAAGGCCGGAGTGGTGACCGACCCCCACTGCAACAGCGTGCTGGCCAGCGACCCCGCGTCGTAGAGGCCGTGCTGGGCGTCCAGCACCACGAACCCAGCACCCGCCCGCGCAAGTAGTTCTGCGGTGCCACCGGTCAGACTGGACCACGCACCGGCACGAACCTGCTCTTTGTCAGCCACCGCCGCAATCTAGACCGGTACCGCTCCACCGCGTCGGGCAGCACCGGCGTCCGTCTTCCTACTCGAGGCGTCCCAGCGCCGCTTCCACTGCCTGGTGCTGCTGGGCGGTCAACGGGCCGAAGGACAGCGCGTGCACGTTGTCGTGCACCTGGCCGGCATTGCGGAAGCCGGGCAGCGGCACGGCGCGCGCGTCGTGTGCCCAGATCCAGGCGAGCGCTCCCTGCGCCAGCGTCCGGCCGTCGCTGGTGAGAATGTCGCGCACGGCGTCGAGCCGCTCGACGTAGCCCGGATCAGGGCGCCCGTCGCTGAACCAGCGCAGCCACTCCGGCTGCTTGCCGCGCACATCGTCGGCGGGCAGAGCGGTGACCGCGGTGTACCGGCCACCCAGCAGACCCATGGCCAGCGGCGAGCGGCACAGGACAGCCAGGTCGTACTCGCTGCACAGCCGCAGCATCGGCTGGTTGTCGTCGAGCACGTTGAGCTCCAGCTGCATCGCCGTGCAGTGCGGGGCGCCGGTGAACAGCTGGGCTTTGGTCGGATCGTCGGTACTGACGCCCCACCATCGGATGTCGCCGGCGGTCACCAGGTCCTCGAGGACGGCCACCAGATCGGCAGCCTGGTCAGCGCTCACATCCGGCGTGTGCAGCTGGTAGAGGTCGACCTGCGAGCGCCGCAACCGGCGCAGGGATCCACTGACCGCAGCGCGTACATAGGCAGGGGTGACATCGACACCGGTCAGCTGCCGGGACGCCTCGTCGATGGTGTTGCCGAACTTGGTGGCGATCAGCACCTCCGGACGATCCGCCAGCGTCTCCCCCAGCAACGTCTCGCTGTGGCCGGCGCCATAGGCGTCGGCCGTGTCGAACAGCGTGACGCCCTCGTCGACGGCCTGCCGGATCGCGTCGCGCGACCCGTCGTCATCGGTGCCGGAGTAACCGAGCGGTTGGTCGCCCACCGCCATGGCCCCGCCGATCGCCCAGCAGCCCATTCCGACCGCACTGACCAGCAGGTCGGACCGACCCAGCCGCCGCGTCCGGTCGTCGGCTGTCGCCGTACTCGAGTTCGTCATCGGTTGCTCCCTCCGCCGTGCGCCTGTCCCGGAAACATCATCGGCCTCCATCGCTCGCGTCCGCCCGATGGGGGGTGCGACAGCCGGCGATCAGTTGGGCAGCGGCCCGTCCGACCGGCTGCGACCACCGGCCGTCTCGTCGGCACGGATTGCCGACTGCGCCTCCTCGATCCGGTCGTCGAAAGCCTTCGGGTAGGCCTCGACGACGGCGGTGGGGTCGTCGGCCTCGCCGGAATCGTCGGCCGGGTCACGCACCTGCTCGCGCTGGTCCACGATGTCGTGCTGGGCTGGGGAGACGTTCGGTTGGTTGCTCACACCTCCACGGTGCCACAAACCCGTCGTGCTCGATCAGGCCCGTTGAACCCGACGGAATCCGCTGGCTGGAATCGGATATTCGGTTCGCGACCTCGCAGAAATCACCTCCGCCGAGCGACTGTCGGTGGGGTAGGTCACGATGCACTGGTTCCTCGATGGCGAGGACACAGGTCAGGCGATGCCTGACGACGAGAGGAGCGACCAGTCTTGAAGATCAAGCAGTCAGCAGCGGGCCAGCGGCCAGGCGCCCGGCCCCGGTGGAGAAGTGCACGCACGCGGGTCAACCTGGGCGCGGCGTTGACGGCGGCTGCGGTCGTCGCGGTGGCGTGCCTGCCGTCGGCAGGAAGCGGTGCCGCCGGGAAGGCGACCACCGAGCCGGCCGCACAGCCGGCGGTCTCCGCACACCCGAAGGATGTGGTCGCGAACCTGTTCGAATGGAACTGGACCTCGGTGGCCAAGGAGTGCACCACCGTCCTGGGGCCGGCCGGCTACGGTGCGGTGCAGGTCGCGCCGCCGCAGGACTCGGTCAAGCGCCAGGCTCTGGGTGATGGCAGCGACACCGTGCTGCACCCGTGGTGGGAGGTCTACCAACCGGTCGACTACAACCTCAACAGCAGGATGGGCACCGAAGCACAGTTCAAGACCATGGTCGCGACCTGCCGCAAAGCCGGCGTGCAGGTCATCGTCGACGCCGTCATCAACCACATGACCGGGCAGGGCAACCTGTCCTACGGCGGGGTCTCCTACACCAAGTACAACTACCCGGGCATCTACTCACCCGCCGACTTCCACAGCAGCCCCGCCGACTGCCCGGTCGCGCCGGCCCCCTCGTCAGGTAGCCAGAACGGCACCATCGCCGATTTCAACAACTACACACAGGTCTTCAACTGCGAATTGGTCGGCCTCAGCGATCTCGACACCTCCTCCGACAAGGTTCGCGGCACGATCGCCGCCTACCTGAACAAGCTGATCGGCTACGGCGTATCGGGGTTCCGGGTGGACGCCGCCAAACACATCGGGCAGACCGACCTCGACGCCATCGAGTCCCGGCTGAACCTCACGGTGGACGGCGCCCAGCCCTACCTCGCGCTCGAGGTGGGAACCGGTAGCCCTGGCCGCATCTCGCCGTGGGCGTTCCTGAAGCAGGGCAGCCCACTGGGATTCGACTTCGCCTCGCAGATCCAGACTGCGTTCCGCAGCTACACCAGCACGCCCGGCGGGAACATCGGTGACCTGAAGGTGTTCGGCGAAGCGGCCGGGCTGCTGCCCAGCGACCGCAGCTACGTGTTCGTCGAGAATCACGACACCGAACGCAATGGGTCGACGCTGAACTACAAGGCGGACAGCAACACCATCGCCACCGAATTCATGCTGGCGTACGGATACGGCAAACCGTCCGTCTACGCGAGCTTCGCCTGGAACACCACGGACGACGGTCCGCCGTCGGATGCGAACGGGCTGGTGCAGGATACCGATTGCGGCACCGGTTGGATTTGCGTCGACCGGTTCACCGGAGTGCGAAACATGGTGGCGTGGCATAGTTACGCGGCTGGCAGCCCGGTCTCGAACTGGTACGACGACGGCGACAACCTGGCCGCCTTCTCCCGCGGCAACAAGGCCTGGATCGCGGTCAACAACGAGACCTCGGCCAAGTCGGTGACGGCGGCCACCGGCCTGCTGGCCGGCCGGTACTGCGACATCATCCACGGCGCAGTCCTGCGGAATCGGTGCACCGGTCCGGTGATCACCGTGGATCTCCGCGGCATCGCCACGGTGACGGTGCCGGCGAAGGACTCGGTCGCCATCTACCGGCTGTCGAGGATCTGACATCACGCTGGAGCGCCGGTACTGCCGGCTGGCCGCACCGACCGGCCATTGCCGGTCACGGTCCCGGTCACGGTCTGGGTCTCGGTCTGGGTCTCGGTCTCGGTCTCGGTCACGGTCACGGTCACGGTGACCGTTTCCGCCGCGCTCTCGGTGGCGGTCGCGGTCACCGAAACGGTGGCTCCGGAACCACCCGTGCCGGTGGCGCTGACAGTCATGGTGGCCGCCGGTGCAGTCACCGTGACAGGTGCCTTGACGGCGTCGTCGACCGACGACCCGCACCCGGAGATGCCCAGGCAGGTGATCACCCCGAACAGCGCTGCGGCGTGGCGACGACGAATGACCCTCAGAACAGCCATATTTCCCCGAGGTGAACGGATTGTCACCCCAGCGGCGGCGTTCGACCCCGCCTGTCGCTCACGAACGGTTCACCCGCCGGGGTGCGGCACATGCGGGCGTGACCGGACCTACCGGTGGGGTCGACCGAGCGAGGATTCGCGGACGGCCCGAGGACTCCGGCGGGTCACGCCTGCGCCCCCGGAGCTCAGCGCCGGCGTCCGGCCACTGCGGTGATCGCGCGGTCCACCGCATCGACCGCCAGCCGCACATCCTCGGCGTCGGTGACGTGATTGCTGACCGACACTCGCAGCACCTCGCGTCCACGCCACCGCGAACCGGACATCCAGCTGACGCCGTCGGCGAGCAGCGCTGCGGTCACCGCTCGGGTTCGATCGTCGTTCTCGAAGCTGACGCAGACCTGCGTGTAGACCACCTCGTTCAGGACCTCTGCGCCGTCGAGGCGGGAGATGCCGTCGGCGATGGCCGCCGCGCGGTCACACAGGCCGTCGACCAGATCGACGACGCCGCCGGAGCCGAGGGAGGCGAGCACCGCCCAGACCGGAACACCGCGCGCCCGCCGGGAGAGCTCGGGAACCTTCTCGTAGGGGTTTCCGGGGCCGGCCGCCTCGGCGGGCAGGTAGCTGGCATGCACGCCGAACGCAGACCGCAGCGCAACCGGGTCGGCCACGATGGCGACACCGCAGTCGTACGGCACATTCAGGGTCTTGTGCGCATCGGTCGTCCAGGAGTCGGCCGCCGCCAGTCCGTCGACCAACTGCCGCAGCCGCGGGCTGGCCGCCGCCCACAAGCCGAACGCGCCGTCGACGTGCACCCAGGCGTCCCGGCGGTGAGCCGACTCGATGGCCGGCGCGAAGGCGTCGAAGGCACCGGAGTGCAGGTTGCCCGCCTGCAGACAGAGGATGACCGGGCTGCCGGCCGGTATCTCGGCGAGCGCGACATCGAGCGCAGCAATGGAGATACATCCCTGCGCGTCCGCGGGCACCGTCCTCGGCCGCCCGAGGCCGAGGTACCGCAGCGCAACGTCGATGGTGTCGTGCCGCTGCTCCCCCACCAGCACGTGCACCTTCGGTGCGCCGAACAGCCCCGACTCGTGGACGTCCCATCCGTGGCGGGCCAGCACAGCGTCGCGCGCGGCACCCAGACAGGTGAAGTTCGACATCGTGGCACCGGTGACGAACCCGACGTCGGCGGTCGCGGGAAGCCGCAGCAGATGCAGGAGCCATTGCGTCGCAACCTCTTCCAGCGCTGCGACGGCCGGGGTCGGCCCGCGCATGCCGGCGTTCTGATCCCAGGCGCTGACCAGCCAGTCGGCGGCCAGCCCGGCCGGCAACGTGCCGCCCATCACCCACCCGAAGAACCGGCCGGAGCCGATCGCCAGCAGACCTGGTTCGGCCAGCGCCGCCATCCGGTCGATCACCGCAGCCGGCGCGGCCCCCCGGTGCGGCAACGGGCCGCCGAACGCGGCATGCAGCTCAGCCGCGGTGACCCGCGGTCCGACCGGTCGAGTGCGGACGGAACCCAGCCAGCTCCTGGCGTGCAGCGCGGCCCGGGTCAATGCTTCGTCGTAGCCATCAGCACTACTCATCTGCGGTCACCTTCCAGAAGGAGCGCCGGTGCGCCGCAGAGTATCAACACCACCGATGGCCGCCCCACCGGCGCACGAGTGGGCACTCACCGGTCGGCAGCGACCGGCGGCTGCACTCTGACGGCGCAAACCCTGGAGAGGACGTGCGTCAGTCGGTGCCGGCGTCCATGCTCGACCGGTCGAGGGCGTCGTCCACAGCGACATCCAGGCTGTTCTGCAACTGGGCGATCGAGTTCGCCTCGCCCGACTCGAGCTTGCCGACCAGGGTCTGCTCCGCGTCCAGCTGGCCGAGTTCGGCGTACAGCTCCAGCTTGGCCCGGGAGTCCGCGATGTCCAGGTTGCGCATCGTCAACTGCCCGATGCGGTCGGTGGGCCCGAACGCCGCGGCGGAGGTGCGCTCCATCGACAGTCGCTCCGGGTGGTAGCTCAGCCGCGGACCGACCGTGTTCAAGATCGTGTAGTCCGCACCCCGCCGCAACCGCAGCGTGACCTCGCCGGTGACGGCCGAGCCGACCCAACGCTGCAACGACTCACGCAGCATCAACGATTGCGGATCGAGCCAGCGGCCCTCGTAGAGCAGGCGACCCAGCCGGCGACCCTCGTTGTGGTAGGTCGCGATGGTGTCCTCGTTGTGGATCGCGTTGATCAACCGCTCGTAGGCGATGAACAGCAGACCCATGCCGGGCGCCTCGTAGATGCCCCGCGACTTCGCCTCGATGATGCGGTTCTCGATCTGGTCGGACATGCCGAGCCCGTGCCGGCCGCCGATGACATTGGCCTCGTGCACCAGCTCGACCGGCGAGCCGAACTCGCGACCGTTGATGGCGACGGGACGGCCCTTGGCGAACCGCACGGTCACCTCCTCCGCGGCGATCTCCACGGCCGGATCCCAGTGCGCCACACCCATGATCGGCTCGACGATTTCCACCGAGGTGTTGAGGAATTCCAGCGTCTTCGCCTCGTGCGTAGCACCCCAGATGTTGGCGTCGGTCGAATAGGCCTTTTCCACGCTGTCCCGGTAGGGCAGACCCTGCGCGGTCAGCCACTGGCTCATCTCGGTGCGCCCGCCGAGCTCGGTGACGAAAGCCTCGTCCAACCACGGCTTGTAGATGCGCAGCCGCGGATTGGCCAGCAGGCCGTACCGGTAGAACCGCTCGATGTCGTTGCCCTTGTAGGTGGAGCCGTCGCCCCAGATGTCAACGCCGTCCTCGTGCATGGCGCGGACCAGCAACGTACCGGTGACGGCACGGCCCAACGGCGTGGTGTTGAAGTAGGGCATGCCGCCGGACCGGATGTGGAAGGCACCGCAGGCCAGGGCGACCAGGCCCTCCTCGACCAGCGCGGCGCGGCAGTCGACCAATCGGGTGATCTCCGCGCCGTACTGCTGCGCGCGCAGCGGCACGCTGCTCAGATCGGGCTCGTCGTACTGGCCGATGTCGGCGGTGTAGGTGCAGGGCACCGCGCCCTTGGAGCGCATCCAGGCAACGGCGACCGACGTATCCAGACCGCCGGAGAATGCGATGCCGACCCGCTCGCCGATGGGCAGGGAAGTCAGGACCTTGGACACGGGAGAACCTTAACCGTCCCCAGATGACCGGCAGATGTCGGCGGCGGCGCCGCCGGCGCCGCGGGTCGGTGTCCGCAGGGTCAGCCGACCTCAGCGGGCGGAGCCGAAACGGATGGCCGACGGTGCTTGATCGGGTCGACGCGGTTGAACACCCGCCGCCGACCGGCGAATCGGCGGCGGTCCAGCACCGACAGGGCCGCGTCGAGTTCTGCGTCGATCGGCCGTCGGGCCCGGAGCACCCAGCCCGCTCCGCCGAGCGCCATCCGCAGCCCGCGCATCCAGTCCTCGTTCTTCGGGGTGTCCGCGAGGGTGAACAGCGTCCAGCGGACTGCGCTGCTGAGTCGGCGGTGCAGCCATGCGTTCCATAGCGTGTTGCGCATGCCGAACGCCCGGAGATATGGCGCGTTGGCGACGCTGGGATGATGTCGCATCACCACGAAGGGGACGTAGCGCATCTCCCATCCGCGACGAGCGAGCTTGACCGCCAACGTCTCCTCCTCGCCGCCGAGGAAGAACACGGGGTCGTAGCCGCCGACCTCCTCGTACGCCGACCGGCGGACGATCACCGCGCCGGCCATGAAGCTGAGCAGCACGGCCCCCGGGACTCCGCTGTGATTCTCCAGCGGGCTGCCGGCCATCTCGACCGAAATGGGGTCCAGGCGGCCCTCGTCCCGCACCAGGATGCGGGCGTTGAGAACCGCCAGCCGGGGATGTCGATCGAACAGCTCGACCGCTTGGTCCAGGCCGTCGGGATCCCACCAGCCGTCGTCGTCGCAGAACATGACAAACGGCGTCCGGGCCCGCTCCAGGCCCGCGTTGCGGCCGGCGGCTCCGATGTTCGATTCGAGCGCGAGCACCTCGACGCCGCGCCGTTCCGCCAATCGGACAACCGTGTCGTCGGTTGATCCGTTGTCCACCGCGATCACCGGCAGCCCGAGGCTGAGCAGCTGGTCCAGCACCCGCTCCAGCCGGTGTCCGCAGTTGTACGTCAACAACACCACCGTCAGCTGATCGGCCAGCGGCGCCGCCGGCCCTGCATGCTGTGGAGTGGCCGCGTCCGACGTGTTGGTGGTCGCCAGGGCCGAGGTGCTTGTCGAAGCGGCCGAGAGGGTGAGATCCAGGTTCATTTCCCTCCCGTACCCAGCAGGAGCGGACGGCACACGCCGCCGCGATCACACCGCCGGCGGTTCCCTCAGACCAGCGCGCTGCGGAACTTCGCCATCAGGTGCGGCCCGGCCAGCACCGGCGGGTAACTCGGCACGCCGCTCGCCGGCAGACAGCTGGGTAGACACTCGACCCTGGCGTCCCAGTTCGCGTTGTGGAAGAACGGCATGCTCTGCCGGCGGGCAGAAGCGCCGACCGGCGGGTCGACCACCCGGTGCAGGGTGGAACGCCACCGGTCGTTGGTCCAGCGCGCCATCAGATCGCCGATGTTGACCACGAACGCACCCGGCACACTGGGCACCGCCACCCACTGTGCCGTCGAGTCCTGCACCTCCAACCCGCCGACGGTGTCCTGACGGAGCATGGTGAGCGTGCCGTAATCCGTGTGGGCGCCGGCGCGGAGTTGTCCCGGTTCACCCGAGGTGTCGCGGGCCGGGTAGTTGATCGCACGCATCGCGCTGGGCGAGCAGTCGATGCTCGCCTCGAAGTGGTCGGCGGGCAGGCGCAACCCCAGGGCGAACAGGGACATCAACCGGCTGCCCAGCCCGAGCATGGCCCGGTAGTAGTCCGACCAGGCCCGCTCGAGCTCCGGCAGGGCGGCCGGCCACAGATTGGGCACCCGGACGGAGCCCTCGTCCGGGTCGGCGAGGGCACGCTCCGAGGAGTCCACCGGACCACAGCCGAACGCCTCCTTCAGGTCCGGCGGCGCCGCCTGGCCGAGGGAGCGGCCGAGTGATTCACCGGCGAAAGGGACGTAGCCGTACGGATGTCCGGGCGGTGAAGCGACCTGCATCCGGTCGCCGATGTCCAGGTCGAAGAAGTCGCGGGCGGTGCGCCAGGCGCGGTCGGCAACGCCGTCCGGCACACCGTGGCCCACTACCTGGAAGAAGCCGACCTCGGTGCAGATCTCGTCGATGCTCCGCGCCACGGTCGCCGGATCAGCGGTCAGGTCGAGGACCGGTACCGCAGCGGTGTCGTCGTCCATGGCGTCCTTTCCCACGCTCCGAGCCGGTGCCGGAGTCAGTCTGCACTGTCATCCAGCCGTTCGATGATCGCCTGCAGGCCCGCTCGGAAAGCCTCGAGGTCGGCCCCGGAGTCCAGGATCACCTTCTCGGTCAGCAGGTCCGCGTCCGTCGACAGCTCGGTGAGCAACGCCCGGCCGGGTCCGGTCAGCGCGACCACCCGGCGTCGACGGTCGGCCGCGTCCGTGGTCCGGGTGATATGACCGGTCGACTCCAGGTGCCCGATGGTGCGGCCGATGGTCTGCTCGGTGAGGAATTGAGAGGCCGCCAGTTCGCGCTGCGACGCCGGACCGGCCGCGAGTTCGGACAGCACGATCAGGCCGGCGTGGCTGACGCCGCGGGCCCGCAACCTGTCGTTCCAGGCATGCTCGGTCAGCCGCGCCGCTGTGGACAACATCCGGCCGGTGGTCCAGCCGGTGCGCTGGTCGGCACTGGTCACTCTCGCTGCTCCTTCCGGCGGTCGGGCTGCGCTCCAGGAAGGACGAGTTTTGCACAGTTGCGAATGCTAAGCCTGCTGAGTAAGTTGGCGGCACCACTTCCTACCAGGCATCGACTGCCCGAGGAGAACTCGTGTCCACGACCACCGCCGCGCCGGCTGCCCACACCGATCCGCCCGCCCCGAGCCGACGGTCAGCCGTTCTGCGTGCCCTGGGTGTGCTGGCCGTCATTGCCATCTGGCTGGGCATCGCCTCCGTCGGGGGGCCGGCCATCGGTTCGCTGTCCTCAGTGCAATCCAACGACCAGGAGACCTTTTTGCCCACCGGCGCCGAATCGGTACTTGCCGCCGATGCCGCCAAGAAGTTCAACAGGTCCGACGCGCTGCCCGCGTTCGTGCTGTTCTCCACCCTGGACGGGCGGGCGACCGCCGGACAACTGGCGAGCTGGCAGGCGTTCGCCGCGTCGGTCCCCGCGAAAACGGTCGTCGACGACACCGGGAAGGGGGATCTGGGCACCGTCGGCAGTTACCTGCTGCCAGGTCAGGTCACCGTCGTGCCGTCGCAGGACGGACAGGCCGGACTCGTCGTCCTTGCCTTGGACGCCGGCAAGGTCAACGCGCTCGATGCGGACGGGAAGTCACGGCTCGGCCCGGTCACCGACACCATCAGGTCGGCAGCGGTGCCCGCCGCAGACGGTGGTCGGGCGCACCTGGCCGGGCCGGCCGGATTGGCCGCCGACCTGACCAACGCGTTCGGCGGGATCGACGGTGTTCTGCTGCTGGTGGCGTTGGGGGCCGTGCTGGTCATCCTCTTCCTGGTCTACCGGGCGGTCGCCCTGCCGTTCGTCGTCCTGTTCACCTCCGTCAGCGGCTTGGCACTGGCCGGTGGCGTCGTGTACCTGCTGGCCGACAACGACGTGCTGAAGCTCAACGGGCAGAGCCAGGGCATCCTGTTCATCCTGGTGGTGGGCGCCGCCACGGATTACGGGCTACTGCTGGTCTCCCGCTACCGCGAGGAACTCGGGCGGTCGGAATCGAAGTACATCGCCATCGGTCGGGCCTGGCGGGGTTGCGTGGAGCCCATAGCGGCCAGCGCTGGCACCGTGATCATCGGCCTGCTGTGCCTGCTGCTGTCCGACCTCAACTCGAACAAGTCGCTAGGACAGGTGGGAGCCATCGGCATCGGGGCCGCACTGTTCGCCGCCCTGACCCTGCTACCGGCGCTGCTGCTGGCAGGCCGGTGGCTGTTCTGGCCGCGCGTTCCCCGGCTTCGGGCCCGCCTCGATGGCGGCGCAGCGGGAAGCGCCGACCGGTTCGACGGGACCGGCGAGGTGCTGGTCAGGGACGACCTGCCCGCCGGGGTGTGGGGGCGCGTCGCCGCATTCGTCAGCCGCTCGCCGCGGAAGATCTGGGTGGTCACCGCGGTGGTGCTCGCGCTGGGCTGCCTCGCCGTGCCGACGCTGAAGGCGTCCGGCACGGCCCAGACCGACGTCTTCCTCGGCCAGGTCGACTCCATCGCCGGCCAGCAGGAGCTGGTCGACCATTTCCCCGGCGGTGCGGGCAACCCGATCGTCATCATCGCGCCGCAGGCCCAACTGCAATCCGTGCTGGACATCCTGGGCGGGTTCTCGCAGCTCGAGCCGAACCCGGTGGTGGTGTCGGCCACCGGGGCGACCCGACCGGTAGCGCCGGCCGGTGCTCCGCTGGTGGTGGACGGTCAGGTGCAGATCCAGGTCACCGGGAAGGCGGGAGCCGACAGCGCGACGGCCCGTAACACGGTGGAATCGCTCCGGGCGAGCCTGCACCGACTGGTGCCCGGTAGCGAACCGGTCCTCGTGGGCGGCGCCACCGCCATCCAGCTCGACACCATCACCACCTCCCAACGGGACCTGACGGTGATCATCCCGGCGATCCTCCTCGCGGTGCTGCTGGTGCTGATCTTGCTGTTGCGGTCGCTGATCGCGCCGCTGCTGCTGGTCGGGGCAACAGTGCTGTCCTTCGGCGCGGCACTGGGTGTGTCCGCTCTGGTGTTCAACCACCTCTTCGACTTCCCCGGCGCTGACCCGGCGGTACCGCTGCTGGCCTTCGTATTCCTGGTCGCGCTGGGGATCGACTACTCGATCTTCCTGATGACGCGGGCCCGCGAAGAGGTGGCCCAGCACGGGCCGCAGGACGGCGTGCTCCGGGCGCTGCAGGTGACCGGCGGTGTCATCACCAGTGCCGGCGTGGTCCTGGCCGCGACGTTCGCGGCGCTCGCCGTCGTGCCGATCCTGTTCCTGGCCCAGATCGCCTTCATCGTGGCGTTCGGCGTCCTGCTGGACACCCTCGTCGTGCGCACGCTGCTGGTGCCGGCACTGTCCTACGACATCGGCCGGCGCATCTGGTGGCCCGGTCGCCCGACGCCCACCCGGCACCAGCTCGCAGTGCAGGCAGAGCGTGCCGGCGTCGACCACGGGTGACCGCGGAGGTCACTCGGTGAGCGCGGCCTCGCCCTTGCTGACATCGGCCGGCCGGTCCCGACCGGCCAGGTACTTGCCGGCCGCGTTCACCACGGCGGCGAACGGCACGGCGAGCAACGCGCCGACGATACCGCCGATGATGACGCCCGAGGCGATGGACAGCGCCACTGCCAGCGGGTGCAGGTGGACCGCCCGACCCATCAGCACCGGCTGCAGCACGTGCGCTTCCAACTGCTGCACCAGGATGACCACGCCCAGCACGATGATCGCCTTGACGATGCCGACCGTCACCAGGGCCACCAGGACCGCGACGATGCCGCTGGCCAGTGCGCCGACGATCGGGATGAACGAGGAGAGGAAGACGAAAGCCGTCAACGGGAACGCCAGGGGCACGCCGAGGATGATCAAACCCAGGCCGATGCCGACCGCGTCGACGAAGGCGACCAGCACGGTGGCGTGCACATATCCGGTGAGCGCGACCCACGCCCGGTCGGCGGCGCCGGCCATCTTCGCCCGCGCCCGGACCGGGGCCAGGCCGACGATCCAGTTCCAGATCTTTGCGCCGTCCCGCAGGAAGAAGAACAGGATGAACAGCACCAGCACCAGCCCGGTGGCCAGTTTGCCGACGGTCGAGGCCGTCGTGACGGCTCCCGACGTCAGCACGTCCTTGTTGTCCAGAACCGTCTTCTTCAACGACTCGGCAGTGGTGTTGATCTGGGTCTGCGACACGTGGAAGGGGCCGGTGACCAGCCAGTTCTGCACCTTGGTGACGCCGTCGCTGACCCGGTTCGCCAGGTCTGCGGAGCCCTGGACGAACTGCTGCACCACCAGCGTGATGATGCCGGCGACCACCAGCAGACCGCCGACGAAGACCACGACGGCGGCGGGGGTGTTCTTCCAGCCGTGCCTGGACAGAAATCGCCGGACCGGCGTCAGCAGTGCGGACAGCAGCAGGGCGAGGACAACGGGCACGGCGATCTCGGAGAGGTAGCCGAGCCCGTAGTAGATGAGCGCGGCCGCACCCACCACCACCAGCAGCCGCCACGACCAAGCAGCGGCGATCCGCATGCCGGGTGTGACCGTGTCGGTCACCACATGGCCGGGCAGCACCGGGTCGACGGCCCGATCGACCTTGCCATTGGTCGGCGTCTGGCCCGGGCCGGGAACGGTTGGCAGGTGCGCGGCCCCGTCGGTCGGGACCGGGGAGGCGGCGCTCGACCGCGGGGCGGACGAGGCTGCAGGGGTACTCACAGTTGAACTCCTTGGGGACACTGGCGCAGGGACCTGGCGCAGACGCAGATCCCAGTACCCCGATACGGCGATGACCGGACCTGCTCGGCCAATTGTCGCGCACAACAGGGACGATTCGGTCGATGACGGGTGGTGATCGCGACACACCGCAGGATTGCATTGCGCGTTCATTACTCGACGTTTACCGTGACGGGCGTCATAGTCCGGGCGTTGGCCGCCGGCATTTGTTGGAAACGGCGCAAAGGAGCTCCGATGTCCGAGCGAAGCACCACCACCACCACGCCGGCCGCCGACGTCGAGTGGGAGGGAATCCAGGCCACCGAGCAATTCGCCCGTCTACGGCAGGCCCTGCGCGGGTTCGTCTTCCCGATGACCGTTGCGTTTCTCTTGTGGTACCTGGCGTATGTACTGTGTGCGGCCTATGCCCGCGGCTTCATGAACACCAAGGTGTTCGGCAACGTCACCCTCGGTCTGATTTTCGGGCTGCTGCAATTCGTCTCGACGTTCGTCATCGCCATCCTCTACGCCCGGTACGCGAACCGTCGATTCGATCCGCTGGCGGACGAGTTGCGCGGGCAGATCGAGAGCAACGCCCGATGACCGCCTCTACGCGAGTGCTGGCGGCCGCCGCGACCGACACATCCCACCAGGGCCTGACCATCGCGCTGTTCGCCGTGTTCGTCGCCATCACCCTGGGTGTCACCATCTGGGCCAGTCGGCAGAATCGCACCGCGGCCGACTTCTACGCCGGCGGCCGCTCCTTCACGGGCTGGCAGAACGGGTTGGCGATCGGCGGCGACTACATGTCGGCGGCCTCGTTCCTCGGCATCGCCGGACTGATCTCGCTGTACGGCTACGACGGCTTCCTCTACTCGATCGGATTCCTGGTCGCCTGGCTGGTGGCTCTACTGCTCGTCGCCGAACTGATGCGCAACACCGGCAAGTTCACCATGGCCGACGTGCTCAGCTTCCGGATGCGACAGCGACCGGTGCGCACCGCTGCCTCCATCTCCACGGTGGTGGTGTCGATCTTCTATCTGCTGGCCCAGATGGTCGGCGCCGGCACGCTGGTCGCGCTGCTGCTGGGCATCACCTCGCCCGGTGCGAAGAACCTGGTGATCGCCGGCGTCGGCCTGCTGATGATCATCTACGTGGTGTTCGGCGGGATGAAGGGCACCACCTGGGTGCAGATCATCAAGGCCGTCATGCTGATCACCGGTGCCGCCGTCATGACGTTCTGGGTGCTCGGCAAGTACGGCTTCAACCTGTCGTCACTGCTGGGTGCCGCGCGGGACAACTCCGGTAAGCCGGGATTCCTCGAGCCGGGCCTGTTCTACGGCAAGGAGAACGCCAGCGGCTGGAAGACGTTCGTCTCGAAGATGGACTTCCTGTCCCTGGGGCTCGCGCTGGTGCTCGGCACGGCCGGACTGCCGCACATCCTCATCCGCTTCTACACCGTGCCGGACTCCAAGACCGCCCGGAAGTCGGTCAACTGGGCGATCGCCATCATCGGCATCTTCTACCTGATGACGCTGGTCATCGGGTTCGGCGCGGCCGCGCTGCTCAAGCAGAAGGCGATCACCGACCGCAATGCGGCCGGCAACACGGCGGCTCCGCAGCTGGCCGAGGCGCTCGGCGGGGCAGGTACGAATTTGGGCGCGGTGATGCTGGCGATCATTGCCGCCGTGGCGTTCGCCACTATCCTGGCCGTGGTCGCCGGCTTGGCGCTGGCCTCCTCGTCCTCCCTCGCCCACGACCTCTACGCCAACGTGATCCGCAAGGGCAGAACCACCGACGCCGACGAGGTGCGGGTCGGCCGGATAGCTGCGGTGGCGATCGGGGCGGTGTCGGTCGCCCTCGCCATCCCGGCGCAGAGCCTGAACGTCGCCTTCCTGGTCGCGCTGGCCTTCGCCATCGCTGCTTCCGCCAACCTGCCGTCGATCCTGCTGTCGCTGTTCTGGCGGCGCTTCAACACCCGCGGCGCAACCTGGGGCATCTACGGCGGACTGGGGTCGGCGCTGGTGCTGCTGGTGTTCTCGCCCAACGTGTCCGGCGGCGCGGTGAACGCGACCACCGGCAAGGCGGCCAGCCTGATCAGCAACCCGGCCGTCGATTTCTCCTGGTTCCCGCTCGCCAATCCGGGCCTGGTCTCGATTCCGCTGGGCTTCCTCTTCGCCATCGTCGGAACGCTGACCAGCCGCGAGCGCGACCGCGCGAAGTGGGCCGAGATGGAGGTGCGGTCCCTCACCGGGGCGCACGCCGAGAAGGCCGCTGGCCACTGACTTGCTCGGTAGCTGGATCCTGCCGTCGATGACCGGTGCCGGTGAGGCCCGACGACGCCTTCAGAGCGTCATGACCTGCCGGTCGCCATCCTCGGGGAACATGTCGGCCTGCCCGCCGTCGATCCGAAGGATGGCCCGGTAGGTGGCCGAACCGTCGACCTTCGGCAGTGCAATCGGCGTTGGGCGTCCCCTGCATGTTCCAGCGGCGGACGGGTACATTAGAACGTATGAGCGAAAAGATCACAGGCGAACAGGACGTCATCGGCGGCACCCACCCGGACCCGGACAACCCGGCGAGCAAGGACCCCTCGGACTGGGTGACCGGGGATGAACCGATCACCGGCGCACAGCGCAGTTATCTCGACACCTTGGCAAAGCAGGCCGGCGAAGAACTACCGGGCAATCTGACCAAAGCCGAGGCCTCCCAGCACATCGAACGCCTTCAGCAGGAGACCGGCAGGGGCGCGTCCGACAGCAACTCCTGACATGTCCTAACCGACCCCGGACGGTGCTCTGCCGTCCGGGGTCGACTTCTGTCCGCCGGACTCCGATCGGAGCTGGTCAGCATTGCTAAGGTCTGGCCATGGCACCTGCTGACACGGTCCTGGTCATCCGCGCGGACGGCACCGCGACATTGGTCAGTTGGCCCGGAACCGATGACGGTCGCCGAGAGGTGATCACGGCCGTGGTCGGTCCCTCGACGAAGATGCGCCGATGCGGGAAGGGCATCCTCGGCTTCGCGGCCGATGACCGCTCAGCCGGGACTCGGTCCGGCGAGGACTCGGTCCCCGAAGCGGGCGATCAGTCCGTCAACGAG
>CAXSEW010000015.1:0-18493 GCA_964236185.1 uncultured Nakamurella sp.
AGTGTTGTCCAGCCACACCTTCGACGAGGACACCGTGCTGGTCGGGCATTCCGGAGGTGCAGCGCTGCTGCTGGCGCTGTTGGAACACCTCGAGGTGCCGGTGCCGCTGGCCGTACTGGTGGCGGGCTACGGCACGCCGCCCAACGACGAGGAGGAACCGGTGCTGCAGGCGGAGTACGACTGGTCACGCATCAAATCCCACGTCGACGACATCTATTTCGTCAACTCCGTGCAGGACCCCTACGGCTGCGACGACACCAAGGGGCGCGAGCTGTTCGATCGGCTCGGTGGCACCCAGATCATCCAGCCGGAAGGCCATTTCGAGACGCCGACGCTCGAACTGGTCAACCGGCTCATCCCCTGACCGCGACCGGACCCTCGTCCGACCGGAAAGCGCGAGCCCGGCCGGGCGCAGTCGCGAACAGTCGTGAGAGTAAAAAAAATGGCCCTTGATCAGGTGAAACCTGATCAAGGGCCATCCGGTGGTAGCGGGGACAGGATTCGAACCTGTGACCTCTGGGTTATGAGCCCAGCGAGCTACCGAGCTGCTCCACCCCGCGTTGGCGGTAACACCACTGTAGCTGCTGGGTGGTACCGATGCCAAATCGGCTGAGCTGCAAGGACTCCTGCGTCTACTCAGCCGCCGGCGCTGGATCCGGCGGTGCTGGGCGACACGGCTGCAGAGGAAGACGAGGTCGCTGTCGCGGTCGCACTCAGCGAGCTGCCGGCCAGCTTGAGGTAGTTGTTGACCGCATCCTGCAGCCGCTGGCTGGCCGCACCGATCTTTGCCAGGTCACCGGATGCCTTCGCGGTGATCAGCCCCTGGTTCGCGCTGTTCATCTGCTGCAGGGCGTCCTGCTGGTTGGCCGGCACGGTCAACGGCGTAGTGGGACTGGAGGGGCTGCTGACGCTGGCACCCGCCGTCCCGGTCGGCGGCGTCGTCGAGGCATTCGTACCGGTACCCCCGGTCGACGGCGGAGTCTGCACCGGAGCCGCCGCCACCAACGCTTCGTTCAGCGTCGTGCCGACACCGACCTTGCCGTCGTACCAGACCAGCACCCGGGACAGTTGCGGATAGGACGAGGTCGACGCCTGCCCCTGGATGTAGAACGGCTCTACGTAGAGCAGTCCGGTGTCGACCGGCAGGGTCAGCAGGTTCCCGAAGATCACTCGGGAACCACCGGTCTGGGTCGACAGCGTGACCAGGCTACTGATCTGGGAGGTCGTCCGGAACAGGGTCTGCACCTGCGCCGGACCGGGTGTCTGCGTCGACGTGGGCAGCGTCAGCACGGTGAGCTTGCCGTAATTCTGTGGATCCGACGCCGCAGACACATAGGCCGCCATGAAGTCTCGGGAAAATCCGGTCAGCACGCTGGTCAGGTCGAAATGCGACTCCGTATCGCCGGGCAGCTTGACCTGGAGATAGTAGGGCGGTTGGTACAGCGACGAGTCGGAGGGCGAAGTCGGGTCACCCGGGACCTTCCAGAAACCCGAGCTGTTGAAGAAGTCGACCGGGTTCTGGACGTTGTACTGCACGAGCAGCGACCGCTGCACCTCGAACAGGTCCTGTGGGTATTTGAAGTGGGCTCGCAGGTCGGGGCTGATCTGGCTGGTCGGCTTGATCAGGTCGGGGAAGATGCCTTCCCACGCCTTGAGGATCGGGTCGAGCTTCGTGTCGTCCACTGAGTACAGGGTCACCGTGCCGTTGTAGGCGTCCACCGTGGCCTTGACCGAGTTGCGGATGTACGAGACCTGGGTATTGGCCTGCGCAGCAGCGCCCTGGGCGTCCAATGAGTTGTTGGTGGCCGCGGAGAGCGACACGTTCTTGCTGTACGGGTAGTTCTGCGCGGTCGTGTAGGCGTCGACGATCCAGACCAGCCGCCCGTCGACGACAGCGGGGTACGGGGAGGTGTCCGTCGTCAGAAACGGCGCCACCTTCTGCACCCTGGTGCGCGGGTCCCGGTTGTACATGATCTTGGAGTTGCCGTTGATCTCGGAGGAGAACAGGAAGTTGGCATCGCTGTAGTTCGTCGCGAACACCAGACGGTCGAACAGGTTGCCGGTGTGCACGCCGCCGGATCCGGTGTAGGCATACGGCTGGTCGTTGGTGTCCTTCTCCCGGGGCTGGCTGCCGTTGTCCACGCCGACGATGGAGTAGTCCGTCGTCAGCTGCCCGTAGTAGATCCGGGTCTGGGCCACCTTGATGTCGCCCTGCTTGGTGATGTCCGAGATGGTGTAGTCGGGATACCCGCCGCTGGTCACCTTGTTCGCCGGCGCTGCAACGAAACCGTCACCGTGCGTGTAAACCATGTGCTTGTTGATCCAGTTGCTCTGGTCCCCGGAGAGGCCGGCCTCGTCGAGCTCGCGGGCGGCCACCACGTAGTCCTGCGTCTTGCCGTTCACCGTGTAGCGGTCGACGGCCAGCTGGTCGGGGAAGCCGTACCAGTTCCGCAGCTGCTGCTGCTGGGTAAAGGTCGGGGACAGCACGTTCGGGTCCAGCAGCCGGGCGTTGGGCACCGTGCCGGTGTCGTTCACGACGTCCGACGCGGGCACGCTCAACTGGCCGGAGTATTGCGTGTAGGTGACCTTGTCCGAGCCGATGCCGTAGGCCGAGCGGGTCGCGTCCAGACTCCGCTGGATGTAGGGCGGTTCCTTGGAGATGCCGTTCGGGCTGACCACCACCTGCTGCAGCACCAACGGCCACACCCCGCCGATCAGCACGCTGGAGAGCACCAGCAGCGCGAGCGCGACGGCCGGCAGTTTCACCGACCGGAGGAAGGCCCCGACGATGAAGCCGACGGCACAGATGGCGGCGATCACCATCAGGATGATCTTGGCCGGCAGCACGGCGTTGACGTCGGTGTACGAAGCACCGGTGAACGAGCCGCCCCGGCCTGAGAACAGCAGCGCGTAGCGGTCGAACCAGTACTGGACGGCCTTCACCAGCACGAACAGCCCGATCAGCAGGGACAGCTGCAACGACGCCTGCGAAGTGATGCGCCGACCGGGGCCGGACAGCCGCAGGCCGCCGTAGAGGTACTGGGTCACCAGTGCGGCGAAGAAGCTCAGCGCGACCGCAGCGAACAGCCAGCTCAGGATCAGCTGCAGCGCCGGCAGGATGAAGACGTAGAAGCCGACATCGTGACCGAACTGCGGGTCGGTCTGGCCGAAGGTCTGCGAGTGCATCCACAGCTGCACCGTCTGCCAATTACCCTGCGCGGAGAAGCCGCAGATCAATCCGACGATGATCGAGATCGCGAACACGAAGGTCTTCGGCCGGCTGCTGACGACGGTACGGTACGGGCTCAGCGGATCGACCTCACCCGACGGTACGAACACCGGTCGCGAGCGGTAGGCGAGCAGCAGCGAGGCGAAGACCACTCCCGCACCACCTATCCCGCCGATCAGGAACAGGACCACCCGGCTGACCACCTGCGTCGACCAGACCTGGCGGTACCCCACCTCGCCGAACCACAGCCAGTCGATGAACACGCCGACGAACTGGAACCACAGCACGGCGAGCACGATCAGGGCGGCGACCGTGATCAGCACTCTCTTGGATCGCTTCGACATGACCGGCATGCCGATCGGGGGCCGCATGGCCACTACTGGCTCCTTGCATTTTTGAACTGGTGGGCTGACGCTGGTGCCGGCGTCGGGTGCCCGCCGGCGGTGGGGAGTAGCTGAAGGGCAGTGCGTCGAGCCGGCGCGCTGGGATTCGCCCGTTCCTGACTGCGTCAACTGTAGGCGGGCCGTGTTGGTTCCCCGGTCAATCGCTGTGTGCGCGCTACTCGGTCTGCGCCGGTTACGGCCGTCCGAGCCTCCTCGCCACCGGCGGCGGGACCGCAGTGGCGTGGACCACTCGACGTCCCCGGCTCTGCGCATCTCCCGCCTGGCGGTGCGAGGATCGACGCCGTGCCCTCCCCTGAACCCCAGTCGCAACCAGTCCGTCCTGATTCCGCCCAACCGGCGCCCGAACTTGCTCGGGCTGACGCGCTGCCGGATCCGGCCGCTCCCGACGGCGCCGCCACCCCGTACTGGTGGGAGGACCCGGACCTCGCCGCTGCGGTCGCCGAGGTGGAGGAGTTCGCCGCCGGAGCCGGCTGGGATGCGGCTCCGCAGATGTTCGCCCTGGTCCGCACTGCCGACCTGCTGTCGGCCCAACCGGGTCTGGCGCCGACCCTGGCCGACGCCGGCGTCTTCACCCCGATCGCCCAGGATGTGCTGCCCAGCGGCGACCTGTCCGAGGCGCTGTCGCAGATCTCCTGGCCGGACGAGGTGACCGGTTGCGTGCTGGTGCAGGAGATCGTGGTGCTGCCACCGTCTTCCGTGACACTGCCCTCCGACGAACCGGGGCCCACCGCTCCGGGTACCGCAGCGCGGGAGCGCAACGACGTCGAGATCACCGCCGAGCAGGCGGCGGCGCATCCGGACCGGGCGGAGGCCCGACTGGCGGCCGGTGTGCTGCGCGGCAGCAGGGGGGGCGCCTGCCTGCTGCGGGTTCGGGGCGACAACGACGCGACGCCGCTGCGCGGTGCCGACCTGGCACCCAACCTGCTGACCGCACTGCAGGCCACTTTTCTGGACTGAGCGCCCGATCCCGATCGGCGGCGCGCGTCAGCAGGACGGCGGCGTGCCACCTGCCGACAACGTTTCGAGGGCCTTGACCGCATCCTCGAGCGTGCTGACCTTGGCCAGCGCCAAACCTTCCGGCACCCTGGTCAGCGCCTCCGGGCAGTTGTCGGCCGGCACCAGGAAGACCGATGCGCCTTGAGCTTTCGCGGCGATCATCTTCAGCAGGATGCCGCCGATGGCACCGACGGTGCCCTTGTTGTCGTCGACCTCCATGGTGCCGGTGCCGGCGATGAACCGACCGGCGGTGAGGCCTCCGGGCGTCAGCTTGTCGAGGATGCCCAGGGTGAACATGAGCCCGGCGGACGGGCCCCCGATATTGGCCAGCGAGATGGAGATGGTGAACGGGGCCTTGGGCCGCTCCTGGGCGCCGATGCCCAGAAAGCCCTGCTTGCCGACCTGTGCGTTCGCGGCCAGCTTCACCTTCACGTCCACCGATTTCTGCGACCGGAGCACCCGGACCACGACCACCTGACCGGGCAGGCTGTTCTTCAGCGACGCCTGCAACGACGTGAAGTCGGTGACTGCTCCCCCGTCGACGGCGGTGATCTGGTCCTGCGGCTGCAGCACGTTGTAGCTGGGCGAGCCCTCGGCGATGGTGCCTACGTAGACCACGTTCGGATATTTCAGATACCGAAGTGCGGCGATCTCCGCGGCGGTCTGCGAGTCCGAGAAGTCCTTGGTGTTCTGGGCGTTGACCTGTTCCACCGTCTTGTTCGGCGGGTAGACCTCGGCCCGCGGCACCAACGCGTAGTTGCCCGACATCCACATGCCGAGCGCTTCGAACAGGGGCAGCTGGTCGTAGACCGAGACCGTGGTCATGTTGAGGTGACCGCCGCCGTCACCCTGCTTCACCGTCGCGGGGACCCCGGACCCGGCGAAGGAGATCACCGGCGTGCCATCTGCGGTGCCCAGCGTGTTGTAGGTCACCCCGGGTCCCAGAGCCACGTATGGAATCGGGACTGCGGCTCCCACCCCGATCAGCATCGCGCTCACCGTCGAGCCGACGATCAGCGTGCGCGCGCGCAGGGACATGGCGGAGAACCGGGACATGTCCCAGAGACTAAAGGTTTCTTCTTCTGTTCCGCTCACGGCGATAGCCGACCCGGGATCACCACCGGTGGACATCTCCGCAGTACCGTGGATCCATGAGCAATATGCCGTTCGGCTTCTCCAATTCCGACGACGACCCCGACCGCAAGGGGAAGCCCGAAGGGATCCCGGGCATGCCCGCCGGGTTCGACCTCGGCCAGCTGGGGTCGATGCTCTCGCAGCTCGGCCAGATGATGTCCAGCGCGACGCCGACCTCCGGCCCGGTCAACTATGACCTGGCCAAGCAGCTCGCCGTCGCCCAGGTGCCCAACGTGCACCCCGCGTCGTCGATCGACGTGAAGCAGGTGTCGGAGGCCGTCGCCCTGGCCGAGATCTGGCTGGACGGCGTGACCGGACTGCCGGCCGGGGCGCGGACGTCGACGGCATGGACCCCCAAGCAGTGGGTCGAGGCGACCATGCCGATGTGGGAGCAGTTGTGCTCGCCGATCGCCGACCGGGTCTCGTCCGCCTGGCTCGAGAATCTGCCCGAGCAGGCCCGGGAGGCGGCCGGGCCGCTGCTGGCGATGATGGGATCGATGGGCGGCATGGCCTTTGGTTCGCAGCTCGGTCAGGGGCTGGGCCAACTCGCCGTCGAGGTGCTGACCTCCACCGACATCGGTATCCCGCTCGGCCCCGAGGGCACCGCGGCGCTGCTGCCGCTGGCCGTCTCGGAGTTCGGCAAGGGTCTGGATCTTCCGGAGGACCAGGTGCGGCTGTACCTGGCCGCCCGGGAAGCGGCCCACCACCGGCTCTACGCCGGAGCGCCGTGGCTCCAGAAGCAGGTGACGACGTTGATCGCGAACTTCGCGTCCGGCATCTCCGTCGACTTCTCGGCGGTGGAGGACCTGGCGTCGAACATGGACATGTCGAACCCGGCCAGCATCCAGGCCGCCATGGGCGGCGGCATGTTCGAGCCGAAGATCACCGATGGCCAGCGGTCGGTGCTCGCCGGCCTGGAGACGCTGCTCGCACTCGTCGAGGGCTGGGTCGACACCGTCGTCGCTGACGCCGTGGGCGACCGGCTACCGGGAGCGGCGGCACTGCAGGAGACGCTGCGGCGGCGGCGCGCCACCGGTGGCCCGGCGGAGCAGACCTTCGCCACCCTGATCGGCCTGGAGATGCGGCCCCGCCGGCTGCGCGCCGCCGCTGATCTGTGGCGGGCGCTGACCACCTCCCGCGGCGTCGAAGCCCGGGACACGCTGTGGTCGCACCCCGACCTGCTGCCCTCGAGCTCCGACCTCGACGACCCGGCCGGTTTCGTCGATCGCGACAACGCCTTCGCCGAACTGCTCGCCGGCATCGAGGATGTCGACACCAGCGAGCTGGACGGACCTCCGGAGGATCGCGACCCCACGGACGACGACCAGGGTCCAGACGCCGGAGGCGAGCAACCTCGGCCGGTTTGATTCGGCGGTCGACAACCCGCCTCAGGCAGAGCTGGACGGCCGCCACAGGTCGATGCCCGACTCGACCGCGTGTTGCTCGATCAGCGTCAGTTCCTCGGTGGTGAAGCCAGGTCCGTCGACAGCGCCGATGTTGTCCTCGAGCTGGCTTACCGACGACGCCCCGACGAGCACCGAGGTGACCCGCGGATCCCGCAGCGCCCATTCCAGTGCCATCTGCGCCAGGCTCTGGCCGCGGCCGCCGGCGATGTCCGCGAGCGCCCGGATGTGCTCCAGGGCGACGTCGGTCAGCAGGTCCTTGGACAGCGAGCTGGGACGCGAGGCCCGGGACCCGTCCGGCACCCCACCGAGATACCGGTCGGTCAGCATGCCCTGCGCCAGCGGCGAGAAGGCGATGCAACCGACGCCGGTTTCCTCGAGCACGTCCAGCAGGCCGCCTTCGATCCAGCGGTTGAGCATCGAGTACGACGGCTGGTGGATGAGCAGGGGGGTGCCCATGTCCGCCAGGATGGCCGCCGCCTGACGGGTGCGCTCAGGGGAATACGACGAGACGCCCGCGTACAGCGCCCGCCCGGACACCACCGCGGTGTGCAACGCGCCCATCGTCTCTTCCAACGGCGTGTCGGGATCCGCGCGGTGCGAGTAGAAGATGTCGACGTAGTCCAGACCCATCCGGGCCAGCGACTGGTCCAACGAGGCCAGCAGGTACTTGCGTGAACCGTTGTTGCCGTAGGGCCCCGGCCACATGTCGTAACCCGCTTTGGACGAGATCACCAGCTCGTCGCGGTACGGGGCGAAGTCGTCCATCAGGTGGCGGCCGAAGTTCCTCTCCGCAGATCCGTACGGCGGGCCGTAGTTGTTCGCCAGGTCGATGTGGTTGACACCGAGATCGAACGCGCGGCGCAGGATGTCGCGCTGGGTCGCGAATGCCGACTCGTCGCCGAAGTTCTGCCACAGTCCGAGTGAGACGCTCGGCAGGTGCAGCCCGCTGCGGCCCACCCGGCGGTAGGGCTGGCGTTCGTATCGTGTGGTTGAAGCGGTATGGGACATGGCGTCATCCTGTCACCGTGTACGTGCTCTCCGGTGCCTTGGGGTCGGCGGCGGCCCGCCGTCGCGCTCGACCGGAGCCGTTCCCGCCGATGGTCAACCGGGATCCGAAGTGGCCCGCGGCCGGCCGAATCAGGTCGCCGGCTCTGGCGCAATCCCTCCCGGGGCGACGACCTGCGGGTACGGTTGGCGACGATTCGCCGGGACGAGCGCCCGCGATGTTCGATCGGCGGTGCAACCGCCGGCGCCCGAGGGAAGGAACCACTTCGATGGCCGAGAGCTACAACGGATACTGCGTCAAGTGCAAGGAGAAGCGTGACTTCGACGGCGAGGTGCACGAGACCAATGGCCGTCGCATGGCGAAAGGCATCTGCCCGGTCTGCGGCACCAAGATGAACCGGATTCTGGGCAAGGCCTGATCCACCCGGACGCCGGGTGCGCCCGGCGTCCACCTGCAGGCCCTTTGTGCACAAGCACAGGTTCGGCATCCTGTTCTCTGCCACGCTGACCCGGCCGGGCACAGGTCTGAGAGATCGACTTCCCCGTCCGGCCGTGCGGACACCGACGGGAGCAGCGACGATCGCGATGACGACGCCAAAGGGGGCCGAGCCGATCGACCTGGCCGAGGTCTACACGCTGATCAAGGGCATTCCGGTGATGAGCCGCAGCGCCGGCACCGTGCAGATCGGGAGCGAACCCCCCGCAGCCGTGGTGCTCCACCACCCGCCGCCGCACGCGGTCAGCATTCTCCGAGGGCTGGACGGCACATCGACGCTGAGCGCGGTGCTGGCCCGGTACCGCGCCGACGTCTGCGTCTGGACCAGATTGCTCGGTGATCTCAGGGACGCCCGCCTGCTCGTTCCACTGGCCCAGTCATCGTTCGCCGAGCTCCCCGGCGGGCCGGTTCGCGAACCCGAGCGCGACAGCCTGGTGCAACGCCACGGCATCCAGCTCGCCCGACTCGTGCTGCAGGCCCGCGGGGACGCGGTGCTCGTGGTGCGCGGAAGCGGTCGGGTGGCGACCGCGATCGCCACCGCACTGCTGGCATCCGGAGTGGGTCACGTCCACCAGCAACCGGATCGGGTGCTGCGGATGGCTGAGCAACCCGATGCGACGCCCGCCCGGGACAGCCTGCCGCCGCTGCGGTCCCCTGGTGCTCCGCCCAACCGCCTCCGCCGGGACGAGCCGGCCCCCGGCTCGGCCGTCAAGGCTGCCGGTGCGCAGCTGACCGCCCATCTTCGCCGCCTTGCGCCGGACGCCCGGGTGCACGCGCCACCGGCGCATCTGCGGGTGACTCTCACGGTGCTGGCCGGCGACGGGCCGCCGTCTCCCTCGCTCGCCGCCGAACTGACCGAACGTCGGCTGCCCCACCTGGCCGTCCGGGCGGGTCTGGTCAGCGCGGTGGTGGGGCCGCTGGTGCTGCCCGGCCGGTCGAGCTGCCTGCTGTGCGCGTTGCGCTACCGGACGGAACTGGACGGCGGACGGGCGGAGGTGGAACAGGGCATGCGGCTGGAGGTGGTGGTGCCACCGGCGCAGCTCGTCGCCGCCGCGGCGGCGCTGGCCGTCAACGAGATCCTCGACCACCTCGACGGAATCAGCGTGCCGCAGACCGTGGACGGCACCGTGGAATGGCGACTGGGGACAGCTGCCCCGCGGCGACGCTCGTGGTCCAGACATCCGGACTGCGGTTGCGGGCGAGATCTCGCGCCGTCGAGCACGACCCGGTGACGGCGCGAGCAGTCCCCGGCGACCGCAGCGGCCCGCTGGAACGACCGGCCGGCGCCTGGGCGGGGTAATTCCAACCGCCCGGAGCCGGCTTGCTACACAATGGTGGAGTGTCCGACATTCCCCGTGGTGCCATGAACAGGACGGCTCGCCTGGCCAGCCTTCCGCTCTCGGCTGCCGGCCGCGTCACGCTG
Source organism: uncultured Nakamurella sp. (assembly GCA_964236185.1). GTDB lineage: Bacteria > Actinomycetota > Actinomycetes > Mycobacteriales > Nakamurellaceae > Nakamurella. The sequence continues at coordinate 10,094 of CAXSEW010000015.1, forward strand.
GGGTGGGGACAACGGCTGATCGGTCGTGACCGCGACGACGTGTCGGCCGAGATGTCGCGCCGCACCGCCGAACAGGTCTTCGAAGTGCTCGGCACGCTCAAGGGCGGGGCGATGAAGCTGGGCCAGGCGCTCAGCGTCTACGAAGCCGGCATCCCCGACGAGTACGCCGAGCCCTACCGCGAGGCGCTGGCCAAGTTGCAGAACGCGGCGCCGGCGATGCCGCCGGCCACCGTCAACCGACTGATGGCCGAGCAGCTGGGTACCGGCTGGCGCAGCCGCTTCGCGAATTTCGACGACGTGGCTGCCGCTGCCGCCAGCATCGGCCAGGTGCACCGCGCCGTGTGGAAGGACGGCCGGGAGGTTGCGGTCAAATTGCAGTATCCCGGCGCCGGTGCCGCGCTCAAGGCCGACATGGACCAGCTCACCCGGATGGGACCGGTGCTGGGCATGCTGATTCCCGGTATGCAGGTCCGGCCACTGCTCGCCGAGTTGCGCGAGCGCGTCATGGAGGAGCTCGACTACGCCGCGGAGGCGGCCAACCAGCGCGCCTTCGCCAAGGCCTACGCCGACGATCACGAGTTCCTCGTCCCCAAGGTGCTGGCCAGCGCCCCGAAGGTGATCGTCTCGGAGTGGGTCGACGGCGTCGGCATGGGCAAGATCATCGCGGGCGGTACCCAGGCCCAGCGCGATCTGTGCGGCCGGCTGCTGACGGTGCTGCACTTCTCCGCGCCCGAGCGCGTGGGCCTGCTGCACTCGGATCCGCACCCGGGCAACTATCTGCTGACCACGGACGGCCGGCTGGGTGTCATCGACTTCGGCTCCATCGCGCGGCTGCCCAACGGCGCACCGCCGATCATCGGGCGGTTGTCGCGGCTGGCGTTGGACGGCAGGTCGGCGGAGGTGCTGGCCGGGTTGCGGGAGGAGGGCTTCATTCCCGAAGGGTTCGACCCTGATCCTCAAGCCCTGCTGGACTACCTGACGCCGTTCGCCGAACCGTTGCGCCACAAGGAATTCCACTTCAGTCGGGCGTGGATGCAGGCGCAGGCCGCCCGGATGTCGAACCTGTCCGGCGAAGAGGTGAAGCTGGCCCGGCATCTCAACCTGCCGCCGTCGTACCTGATGATCCACCGGGTCACCTTCGGTTCCATCGGTGTGCTGTGCCAGCTGGACGCCACTGCTCCGTTCCGCGAGATCGTCGCCCGCTGGCAGCCCGGTTTCGCCGACCCCGACAACCCGTCGGCGACCATCGAGCCGTAGCGCTACCGGGCAGATTCTCGCATCGACCGCGATGACGCCGGCCGCCCCGCCGGATGGCAGGACGACCGGCCGCAGTCGTTACTTCTGCTTGGCCGTACGACGTCGCCGCTCACGGCGGCGACGCTGGGCGACGCGACCGAGCTCGGCGTCGTGCTGCACCCTGCGCATTCGGTCTCGACTGAGATCTTCTATCAACAGACTCATGATTTTTTCCCTACGTGGTGGCTCCGCCGTCGGAGGCAGAGCAGATGTGTTGTGGGTCAATGCTTCTCGCCGGGTGACCACCGGCGTGGTCATGCGGCGACCTTACGCGGACGGCCGCGCGGACGCTTCCGGGCGATGACGACTCCCTGATCGAAGATCTCGCCACCCCAGACGCCCCACGGCTCGGCCCGCTCGAGGGCGGCTGCCAGGCAGGCAACCCGGACCGGGCAGTCGGCACACAGCGCCTTGGCCCGTTCCAGGTCGTCCGGACGCTCGGCGAAGAACAGATCCGGATCAGCAGTGTGGTGACACGGCAGATCGTCGCCGAGCAGCGGATCGACGAAAACGTCCGGCTCCTGGCCGGACAGCAGGCTGATCAACGTTTCCACCTCCGTGGAATTGGTGTGGTGTGAGGCCGGACGGCCCCACAGCAGTGCGTGGGAGCGGGGGTCCGGGGATACACCACGGCCGCGGTACCCATCCCAAGAAAGGGGAGGATCCGCGGCCGGAGGCGAGCGTCGAGCTGGGTTCTACCTCAGCTGCTCCCCGGCCAGGCCCGGCTCGGTCTTCGTGGCGCCCATGGGGTGCCGCAAAGAAGCGGGACCTTCCAGAACGCGCAGACGTGCGCCGGCATCCGCGATGCCGGTCGGGCCGAACTCGATGGTCATGTCATTCATGGTCGGCACCTCCTGGCAATCGCGGGAGCCTCCTGGCGGGGAGGCGATCAATGGGAACGAGATGGACACTAGGCGCCGCCGCGGGCACCCCGCAACCGAATTAACGACGAAGTTGCCGAAATTTTCATATCCGATCAGCCCACCGCGACGATTGCCAGTGCACTATCGGGTCAGCGGGTGGCGCTCACGATGCCGATGACGTCGGCGCCGTAGGCATCGAGTTTCGACCGGCCGATCCCCGGAATGGCAAGCAGCGCAGCATCATCAGTGGGTCGACGTTCGGCGATGGCCAGTAGCGTGGCATCGGAGAACACCACGTAGGCGGGTACCGACGCTTCCGTGGACGTCGACTTGCGCCAATTCCGCAGGGCATCCACCAGCTCCGGATCAGCGCTGGACGGGCAGTTCTCGCACCGGCCGATCTTCAATTCCGCCGGCGAACTCAGCGGCCCGCCACACATCCGGCACCGGCCGGCCGCCCGCACGCGGCCGACCGGGGCGACCTCGGGAGCCAGCCCGGTGAGGAACCGGCTGCGCTTGCGACCACGCCGACCTCCTTCGGTCCGCGACAGCGCCCAGGACAGGAATAGTCGGGTGCGCGCCCGGGTGACCCCGACGTAGAACAGCCGGCGCTCCTCCTCGATCTCGTCCGGTGTCTCGGCGTGCTGGATCGGCAGGGTGCCGTCGGTCAGCCCCACCAGGAATACGGCGTCCCACTCGAGGCCCTTGGCGGCATGCAGCGATGCCAGGGTCACCCCTTCCACCGTCGGCGCGTGCTGCGCCTCCGACCGCTGGTCCAGCTCGGCGACCAGCGCGGCCAGCCCGGCTTCGGGTGCCGCGTCGACGAGTTCCTCGGCTACTCCGACGAGCGCCAGCAGCGAGTCCCAACGATCCCGCAGGGCACCGGCCGGCGGCGGTTCCGAGGACAGACCGACGGGCGACAGCAGCTGCCGGACAGCCGGGACCAGCGGTATTTCGACGTCCTGGGCCGCTCCGGCCCGCAGCGCGATGATCGCCTGCCGCACCTCCGGCCGGGCGAAGAAGCGTTCGCCGCCGCGGACCAGGTACGGCACCTGCGCATCGGCCAGAGCTTTCTCGTAGACCTCGGACTGGGCGTTGATCCGGTAGAGGATCGCGATTGCGGACGCCGGCATGCCACCGGAGATCAGACCGGCGGCGCGCTGGGCCACAGCACGCGCCTCGGCCGGCTCGTCGGGGTACTCGTCGAACGTGGCGGCCGGCCCGTCGGGCAGCACGGCCGTCAACTTCAGGCGTAGCCGGGCGGCTTTGCCCTGCGCGCCGGCGATGATCCGGTTGGCCAGCGTGACCACCTGCGGTGTCGACCGGTAGTCGCGTTCCAGCCGGACGACCGTGGCGTGCGGATAGCGGCGGTCGAAGTCCAGCAGATTGGTCGGGGAGGCGCCGGCGAACGAGTAGATGGTCTGGTTGGCGTCGCCCACCACCGTCAGCTGGTCCCGGCCGCCGAGCCAGGCGTCCAGCGCGCGTTGCTGCAGCGGTGTGACGTCCTGGTACTCGTCGACCACGAAACACCGGTAGCGGGCCCGGAACTCGCGGGCCACGTCCTCGTCGTCCTCCAGGATCGCCGAGGTGTGCAGCAGCAGATCGTCGAAATCGAGCTGCTCCGCCTCGTTCTTCACCCGCTCGTACCCGGCGTAGACCTTGGCCACCGTGGCAGCAGCGACCGCCGTGTCGCGTTGGTGGCGGGCCACTGCGGCGAGGTACGCGTCCGGCCCGATCAACGATGCCTTCGCCCACTCGATCTCGCTGGCCAGATCCCGCAGCGTCGGGGCGTCGGTACCGGCGCCGGCTTTGCGGGCGGCCAGCGCCACCAGACGCAGCTTGTGCTCGACCACCGGCCACAGTCCTCCGCCGACCGCTTTGGGCCAGAAGTACCGCAGCTGCTTGAGAGCGGCGGAGTGGAAGGTGCGCGCCTGCACCCCGGGTACGCCGAGCGACCGGAGCCGCAGCCGCATCTCCCCCGCCGCCCTGGTGGTGAAGGTGACCGCGAGGATCTCGCTGACCGGGTGGGCACCGCTGTCGACCAGGTGGGCGATGCGGTGGGTGATGGTCCGGGTCTTTCCGGTACCGGCGCCGGCCAGCACGCAGACCGGCCCGCTGGGGGCGAGCACGGCCGCCCGTTGCCCGTCGTCGAGTCCCGCCAGCAGGTCCACACTCACCCCAGCATGCTCGCACGCCTGTACGACAGTCTCCGCATCGACAGGCCGGGCCGGTCGGCTGCCGCCGGTCACCCCGCTGCTACCGGATCAGTCGATCGCCGCCCAGCCCTCCACCATCCGCCGCGCGATCGAGATGCTTGGCGGCAGGCCGATCCCCTCGGCAGTACCGCCGGCGGCGAGCACCCGGCGCACCGTCGCCCGGTCGACCCAGCGCGCCGACTCGATCTCGCCGTCGCGCGGTCGCAGCGGCGCGTCGTGCTCCGCCCGGGCCGCGAAGCCCACCATCAGCGAGCGCGGGAACGGCCAGGGCTGCGACCCGAGGTAGCCGATGTCGGTGACCCGGAGGCCGACCTCCTCGTGGATCTCCCGGACGACCGTGCCCTCCAGCGACTCGCCCGCCTCGGTGAAACCGGCCAGCACCGACACCCGCCCGGCCGGCCAGCTCGGCTGCCGGGCGAGCACCATCTGGTCGGCGCCGTCATGCACCAGCACGATCACGGCCGGATCTGTACGCGGAAACTCCTGATGCCCATTGGGACACCTGCGGGACCAGCCGGCGGATTCAGCCGCGCTCTCCATCCCGCAGCGCGGGCAGAACCTGCCGTGCCGGTGCCAGTTGAGCACCGCCACAGCGGCCGTCATCAAGCCGGCGTCGGCGTCGGACAGCAGCGCCCCGACGTCGCGGAGCCCTGAGATCTCCACCTCGGCGGCAGTGCTGTCGCCGTCGGCGGTATCGGCGGTCGGCACCGTCCACAGCGCCTCGCCGTCGACCACCTCGCCCCGCACCGCCCAGTAGTCGACCTGGCCGGCCTCCGGCGTGTCGACCGTACCCAGCAGCACTGCATCGGGCGGCGGCACCGGCCCGAGATCAGGCGCGGGCCGATGGTCGAGCGTCACCACGTCGGCGGCGGAGCGGACCGGCGTCCGCCCGGAGTCGTCCACCGTCAGCACCCGGGCCAGCGGCCAGGCCTGCAGCGTCCGGTCGGCGTCCCGCAGATCCTCCGAGCGGTCCGACGACGTCCGGGACAGCACCGGCACGGCGATCGGGAACCCGTGGGTGCCACCGGCAAAGGCGGGCGAGGACAGTGGCTCGGCCGTACGCCACGGCGCACCGTTCACCACTGGACGCCGCCGATCGCCGACAGCGACGCACCCGTCACGTCGAGGTCGCCGACCACCACCCCGGTGAAGGCGTCCGGGGCCAACAACGTGGCGGCCACCCGGGCGACGTCCGGGGCGGTGACGGCGGCCAGCCGCGCGGGGTGCTCCCACACCCAGTCGGCGTCCAGACCGAGGCCGGCCAGTGCGGACAGCGTCGAGGCGTATCCGGCCTGCGTCGACAACGAGGTGGCCAGTGTGCCCAGAGCGTAGTTGCGGGCGGATTCCACCTCCTTTCCCTCCGGTGGTGTCAGGGCGAGCCGGCCGAGTTCGTAGCGGGCCTCCAGCAGCGCGGCAGCCGTCGATGGCGTGGTGGTGTCGAAGCTGACCGTCACCGCCGCGCGACCCGGCCAGAATTCGAAGTTCGACTGTGCGCTGTAGGTGTAACCCTTTGCCTCCCGGATGTTCTCCACCAGGCGGGAGGAGAAGTAACCGCCGTAGATCAGGTTCGCCAACTGGCCGGCCGCATAGTCGGGGTCGGTGCGCAGCAGTGCGTCGGCCGAGAGCCGCACCTGCGACTGCACCGCACCGGCGCGGTGGAACGCCTGCACCGGGCCGCCCTGCACGGCGTTCGGCGTGCTGACCGTCGTCGCGGCCGCAGTCGAGCTCCAGCGACCCAGCGCGGCCTCGGCGGACGCGATCGCGGCCTGTGGATCGACATCGCCGACGATGACCAGCGTCGATCCCCGCGGCACCAGCAGCCGTTGCTGCAACGACCGCAGCGCCGCCACGCCGACGGTGGCCACCGCGGCGGCCTCCGGCATCTCCCTGGTCACCGGGTGGGTTCCGAACCGGGTGGCCTGCAGGTACCGGCGGGCCACCACGGAGGGCTGGCTCGCGGCGATGGCCAGGTGCTCGGCCAGCCGGCTGCGCTCGCCGAAGACGTCGTGACGGGCGAAGGCGGGCTCGGTGAGCGAGTCCGCGAGCACGTCCAGCAGGACAGGCAGCCCGGTGGACAGCACCGAACCGGTCACTGCGAACCGGACCGGGTCGACCGACGCATCCAGGTGACCGCCCACCATCGCCAGCTCGGCATCGACCTGCTCCCGGGTACGGGACGCCGTGCCCAGCAGTAGATTCGCGGCCAACAGTTCGGCGCGCGCGCTGTGCGAGGCACTGGTTCCGCCGAACGGTACGCGCAGCCGGACCTCGGCGAGCGGGGTGCCGGGCTTACGGACCGCGATGACCCGGAGGCCGTTGGCCAGCTCGCTGCTGACCAGGTCGGGATGGGTCGTCACCCGGGCCCGGGTCAGCTCCGGAACCGGGCGCGGGCCGCGCGCCGTGCTACCGATCTGCTCGGCGGAGCGGCTGGCCGGAGCCGCTTGTATCCGACCGGCGGCCTTCTTCGGCCGATCGGCGATCTTGGACGCTTTCTTGGCCCCGTGGCTCTTGCCCGCGGTCTCGCTGCCTGCTGTGTCGCCCTTCACCGTGCGTTCTGCTCCCGACTTCAGATTCTTGGCGGTGGATGTCTTGCGCTGCAGCATCATTGCGCTGCCCCGGGGACGACGGTCAGAATGGCACCGGTATCCGGGGTGAGAGTGGCTGCTGCTGTAGCGATCTCGGTGGTGCCGACGGCCTCCAGCAGGGCCGGTATCTCGCTCAGCAGTTCCGCCCGGCCGTGCAGCAGTTCCAACGAGCCGAGCGATCGGGTCCGGGCGCTGATGCTGTCGTTCTCCCGGTAGAGCCCAGCGGTGAACCGGGCGACCGCCTGCTGCCGCTCGCGCTCGGACGGTCCGTCGGCGGCAAGCTCGGCGATCTGCTCGTGCGCTGCCGCCAGCACGGTCTCGGCCGGCACCTCGAGCGCGTGCAGAGCGCCCAGCACGAATACGTCCGGGTCGCGGGCGTCCAGCGGTCCACCCATCAGGCCCGGCCCGGCCCAGATCTCGGTGGCCAGACCGGCGCGGGCGACCACTGCGGACTGCAGCCGGGAGGATTCGCCGTCGGACAGCACCTGTCCGAGCAGCACGTGCGCCAGGTAGCCGGGCAGGTCGGCAACCGGATCAGGCATCCGCCAGCCCACCGCGAAGGCCGGTGCGGGCGCCAACGCATCCACCTTCTCCGCCCGGCGGACGGTGGTCGGGCGCGGTTCGTCGAACGCCGGACGCACCGGTGCCGGCCGGTACGGCACGTCGCCGAAATGCCGGTGGATCAGTTCCTCCACCACCTTCTGGTCGAAGTCGCCGCACACCGTGAGCACGGCGTTGGCCGGCGTGTAGTAGCGCTCGAAGAAGTCCGCGCAGTCGGCGACGGTCGCCGCGTTGAGGTCGACGAAGTCGCCATAACCGTTGTGCGCGTTGGCAAAGGTGTCGAACAGCACCGGCGGCAGGTCGATCCAGGGGAATCCGCCGTAGGGGCGGTTGAGCACGTTGAGCCGGATCTCCTCGCTGACCACGTCGACCTGGTTGGCCAGGTTCTCCGCGGTGATGCGCGGCGCCCGCATGCGGTCGGCCTCCAGGAACAACCCGCGTTCCACTGCGGCGGCCGGCAGCACCTCGAAGTAGTCGGTGTAGTCGGTGTGGGTGGATCCGTTGAAGATGCCGCCGGAGGACTGCACCAGGCGGAAGTGCTCGTGCTTGGGCAGCGACTCACTGCCCTGGAACATCAGGTGCTCGAAGAGGTGGGCGAAACCGGTCCGACCTTCGGGTTCGGACCGGAAACCGACGTCGTAGTGCACCGCCACACCAACCACACCGCTACTGAGGTCGGGCGCGAGCACCACCCGAAGGCCGTTGTCCAATTGCAGCCGACTGACCGGGTAGTCCGCCACCGGCACAGTGGCAGCCGAGCGGCCTCCGAGCTTCTTGTCCCGTGGCCGCGGGGTGGTGGCTCGACGGGTGGTGGCGGTACCGGCGGCACCCGCGTGATCGGCAGTGGATCGTTTCGACGTTCGACTCTTCGATGTGGGA
>CAXSEW010000016.1:0-17757 GCA_964236185.1 uncultured Nakamurella sp.
CTCCCCCGCTGCCGAAGGACACCATGTGCTCCGAGCAGGTGCTGGCGCCGGCGGAGGTGCCGGCCACCACGGCTCCGCGCCGGTGCGCGGAGCGGATCGCCTCGCCCAGCGGCGTGCCGACCACGACGGTGGCCAGCTTGGTCTGGTTGCCGCCGGTCATGAAGATCGCGGTGGCCCGGTCGACCGCCGCACAAATCGCCTCGTCTCCCGCCTGCTCCCGGGTTTCCGGCCGGATGCCGACCACGTCGTCGACCCCGAGCCCGGCAAACAACTGCAGGTAGGCGTGGGTGATCTCGTCGCCGAGCGACGAGGCGGTGGACAGCACGACGACGCTGGCCGATGGGCCGCCGGCGAGCCGGACCACCTCGCGCAGGATGGTCATCCGGCCGATCTTGTCCTCGGCGCCGCCGATCGGTATGACGGTGCCCGGCCCGGGCAGGGGTAGATCGAAACGCGCCGCAGTCATGGCGGCAACTGTATGGCGTACTCGTGCCTGGTCAGGTCGATTCAGCTGTGCGGTAGCGGCCGGATGATCACCGTCGCAGGCCAGGGCCGTAAATCTGACCGCGCTCATCAAGTGGGATACTCCTGCCACACCAGTCACATATCGCGGAAGTTGATGAGCGCGGCGCCAGTTGATGAGCGCGGGGTGCGGTGGCTCCGGTCCGATAACGTGAGTGCGGCATCGGCGCGTTCCACGACGCCGTCATGCTGCGCGCACTCCAGGTGCGGCCACCAGAAGACCCGACGCAGGACAGCAGAGAGCGCAGGCGAAGACACCATGTCGTCCGGACCCACCGGTGGCGAGTCCGGCACCGGTTCGCACCTGGCCCAGTTGATCCGCAGCTCCGTCCCGCCGCTGCACCCCGGCGGCCGACCTGTTGTCCTGGCCGCCCTTGCCGGCTCGCTGGGCACCCGGTTCCTGCTGCGCACGATCGGCCTGAAGAAGTTCGGCTCGCTGGTCGGCCGGATCGGTCTGGGCGGCACTGCGGCCGCTGCCCTGTTCTTCCGGGCCCCCCGCCGGGTCACCCCGCTGGGCGCCGACCTGGTGGTGGCCCCCGCCGACGGCCTGGTCGCGCTGATCGAGGACGCGGTGCCGCCGGCCGAACTCGGCCTCGGCACCGAGGCCCGTACTCGGGTATCGATCTTCCTGTCCATCTTCGACGTGCACGTGCAGCGCGTCCCGGTGCACGGCGTCGTCACCAAGGTCGCCTACCACCCGGGCCAATTCCTCTCCGCCGACCTGGACAAGGCGTCGGAGGTGAACGAGCGCAACTCGCTGGTGATCGCCTCCACCCACGGCGAGGAGATCGTGGTGACCCAGATCGCCGGGCTCATCGCCCGGCGGATCGTCTGCGATGTGGCCACCGGATCGCCGGTGCTGGCCGGCGCCACCTACGGCCTCATCCGGTTCGGCTCCCGGGTCGACACCTACCTGCCGCCGGGCGCCGAGCTGAAGATCCTGCTCGGGCAACGGACCATCGGCGGTGAGACGGTGCTGGCGCAGCTGCCCACCGACAGCCCCTGATGGCCAGTGTTCCCGGGGTGCGCCTGCTGCCCAATGCCATCACCGTCATGGCGCTGTGCTCCGGTCTGTCCAGCGTTGCGTTCGCCCTGCACCACCAGTGGTTCCCGGCCATCGCCGCCGTCGGCATCGCCGCCATCCTGGACTCGCTCGACGGCCCGGCGGCCAGGTTGCTCAACTCCACCAGCCGGATCGGCGCCGAACTGGACTCGCTGTCGGACCTGGTGTCGTTCGGGGTGGCGCCGGCCCTGGTGGCCTACATCTGGAAGTTCAACGTCACCGACAGCATCGGCTACGGGTGGGCCTTCTGCCTGTTGTTCGCCGTCTGCACGGCGCTGCGGCTGGCCCGCTTCAACTCACTGCTGGACGACGACAGCCCGAAGCCCTACGCGAAGGGCTTCTTCACCGGCGTGCCTGCGCCGGCGGCCGGGCTGCTGTCCACGGTCCCGCTGCTGCTCTTCATCAGGTTCGGCGACGGGTTCTGGAGCGAGCGGTGGGTGGTGGCCGGCTGGCTGACCCTGGTGGCCGCGCTGGCCGTTTCCCGGCTGCCCTCCATCGCGCTGAAGTCGGTCCGCGTGCCGCCGGGCCTGATCGTGCCGCTGCTCGCCCTGCTGGTGCTGGCGGTGGCGCTGGAGTTCTACGAGCCACAGGTCATCCTCGCAATCGGGCTGGGCCTGTACCTGCTGCACCTGCCCTACGCCGCCTGGCGGTTCCAGTACCTCAAGCGGCACCCCGAACTGTGGATGGAAGCCCGCCAGCAGCGCATCTCCCGCTCCTCCACCCGCCGCGTCCGCATGTCGGTGCGGATGCCGCGGCGCCGGCGGGTCGCCGGGCGGGCACCGGACGGCACTCCGCTACCGCCCGCTCGGCGCCGCGGCGCGCTGGGTCAGGTCCGCGGCCGGGTCCAGGAACGACGCCGCCTGCGCTGATCGGTTCACCGGCCGTCCGGAAGCTCTGACGGAGTGCGCCCGGGTCAGGCGTCGAAGCCCAGCCGGCGGGCCGAGCGTGTCTTCTGCCGGGTCGACCGCAGCCGGCGCAGCCGCCGGACCAGCAGCGGATCCTCGGCCAGTGCAGCGGGATTGTCGATGACGTTGTTGAGGACCTGGTAGTAGCGCGTGGGCGAGAGATCGAACATCTCCTTGATCGCCTGCTCCTTGAGCCCGGCGTACTGCCACCACTGCCGCTCGAAACCCAGGATGTCCCGATCGCGACGGGACAGTCCCGCTGCTCCGTCGGCGTCGGCGGTGCCAAGCTCGTGCGCCGGGTGTGCGGAAGCGCTGTCCATGCCGATCCTCCACTTTGCCGGGGTGTCGCGTTCGCACGCCGCGGGGCTCTGTTGAATCCCACGCGTGTGATTCGCTTCCCCATGGTGGCATGCGGAGCAACGAGGGTCCAGCCCATCCGGCGTGTCCGGCGCCCGCCGACGACAGCCGCCAGACGGTCGTCCTCACTGCTGCCGGTGAGGTCAGCGTGCCCAGGGGACGGGACGATCCCCCAGCGCCATCAGCGTTCCGACGAGCTGCCGGCCGGGTGGTGCGCTGATCATGCACGCCGCGAACCCGGTGGAATCGTCGGGCGCACCCAGGCCTGGCTGGCTCGTGCCGCTCGGACTGTGCACGGCGGCGGCGGTCACCGCAAGCTTGCCGCCGGCGGTGGGGTCCGGCATCCGGGTCAGCCGCGACGTCAGCGCTGCGCAGCTGTCGTCCAGCGACCGAGCGGTCAGGCCAGGCCGGGCCGTGCCGGTGCCACCGAAGGCCTCGGCGCCGTGCGGCTGACTGCACGGCACGGATTGCGCGCTCGTCAGATCGCCCGTCGACAAGCAGTAGGCGAGTGCGGCCGGCGGGATGCCGAGGCCATAGGCATCCCGGGCGGAGTTCCGGTAGGACGCCGACCTACCGGTGTGGTCGTGCACGTAGAAGGCGCAGGCCAGCCAGTGCTGGCCGGCGGCGAGCTGCCGGGCCGAGGGTCGGTGGATCGACATGTCCAGCGGCGCCAGCGGTAGCCAGTAGGGCGGCAGAAAGCCCTGATGATCCGAACCGACGGTCAGACCCAGGTACCGCAGCACCTGATCGCTGCACGACTGTCGGTACCGGTCATCGCTGACGACCGCATCGTCCGGCCGGCCGGCGGGGGCGCCGGCGCCGGGATCGGCCGTGACCGTCACCACCTCGCCGAACCGGCCGGCCGCACACGGCGCGATGATCTCGACCGTGGGCGGTGGACTCTGGTCCGCCGCCGTCGTCAGGCAGTCCCCGACCCGCGGCGAAGCAGGGACCGGGACGGCGGTGGCGACGCCGCTCACCTGCCGGCCGAGAAGGCCGGGCGCCAGTACGGCGGAGACCACCACGAGCACGATGATCAGCAGGCCGATCGCCCGTCGGTGCATGACTCCACGATAAGCGCGCCGGGCGCGGGCATACCGGGCACAGGCGTCGCCGGCGACGACGTGCTGTCGGTCGTGGTGGTGCCGGGCGACGTGCCGGTACCCGGCGACGCGGCGGCCGGTGTGCTGGCCGGAGCACTGCTGGTGGACGGGACACCGGTCGAGGCACCGTCCGGCGCAATGGTGGACGGTGCAGCGGTCGACGGCATCGTGGTGGACGGCGTCATGGTCGCCGGCGCGGGCGTGCGCGTCGTGCCCTGCGTCGCGCTCGATCCGGAGGTGGGCGACGTCCCGGTGGAAGGGCTTGCGGTCGTGGTCGGCGTGACGGTGGACGGCGCCGTGTTCGACCCCGACGCAGTCGACCGCGCCGTCGTCGACCCCGAGGCGCCGGCGCCGGCGCGACCCGAGCTGGCGGGCGTCACCGTCGACGGCGCTGACGTCGGCGTGGTCGGGCGAGAATCGCTGCCGCCACCGGAGCTGTTGCCGCCCATTATGGTCAGACCGCCGGCAGAACCGCCGGACAGAGCCGAACCCGTGACGGATTCGACGCCGGTCACCACCAGCAGTGCGCCGGTGAACGCCACCGCACCGAGCAACACGCCGGCCAACGCACCACGCGGAACCGGCCGGGTCCGGCCAGCAGGCCGTCTCGGCGCGGCATCGGCGCGCGCACCCCGAACAGCGGACCTGCCGCCCGGCGGCGCGCCAGCCGGCGCGACAGGTAGCAATGGCAGAACCGGCCGTGCGTCAGGTGATTCGCTGGGCTGGTCGTCGGTCCGTCCCACCAACACCTTCGTCACCTGCTGCCGGGTGGCCTTGAGCGACGTGGTGTAGAGCGCTCCCCCGACGACCGAGATGATCGACGCGAGCGCGGCGCCGATCAGCGTTCCGGCGACGCCGAGGCGCGACCCCAGGAAAGCTGCGGTGACGGCGGCGCCGGTGCTGCCGAGAATCTGGGTGAGGCTGAGTTCCAGCCGGGGCGCGGTGCGTGCCGGCGAGCTGGTCGACCGACCGGCCGGTGGGTCGCTCGGGCTGGACGGCGCGGGGCCGGTCTTGGCGGCGCTGAGACCGTTTCCGGCCTTGGCCGGGTGGAGGTGGTGGCCGGCGAAGCCGGCGTCGCCGCGGAAGCGGCGGTCGTCCTTCCAGGAGTCGTCCGGGGAGTCGACGTGCATGGGTATCGGTCTCGCAATTTCTGTTACATCGTGAAGCAAGTCACTGTTCGTCGTCCGCAGGTCTTGTCCTGCCAAGGTCCGCAGGCGCACCTGTAGTAGAAGAGACGGGCGGCGCCGGGAACCCGTTGTGTCCGGGTGCGTCGGCTCACAGCGACGGTCAGGCGGAAGCCGGCAGCCGGGGATGCAGCGCTGCGTATCCGGTCACTGCTTCGAAGCCCTTCGCCATGGCCAGCAGATCGGCCTCGGCGCGGTGCCGGCCGACCAGCTGCACACCGACCGGTGTACCGGTGGCGGTGAATCCGGCGGGCATCGACACCACCGGATGTCCGGTCACGCTGACGTGGCAGACGGCCCGCATCCAGCCAAGGTAGTCGGGCTGTTCGATGCCGGCCACCGTGGTCGGGTACTGGAGCTCGGCGTCGAACGCCGGCAGCGGCGACACCGGCAGCAGGAGCAGGTCGAAGTCGTCCAGAAAGGCGCGCATGCGATGGAACAGCGACGTCCGCAGCACCGCCGCCCGCCCGACGTCCGCGCCGGTCAATGCCCGACCCTGCAGCATGTTCGCGTACAGGCTGGGCCGTACCGTGTCGAGATTGGCGTCCAGCCAATCCCCCATCGTCGCCTCGAACTGCCAGGCGCGCAGGGTTCGGAAACATTCGTCGGCGCCGCTGAAATCCGGGCTCGCCTCCTCCACGAAGGCGCCAGCGGTCTCGCAGACAGCGGCGGCGGCCCGGACCAGACCGGCGATCTCGTCGGTGACCTCGACGGCGCCACCCAGGTCGGGCGAGAACGCCACCCGGCGACCGGCCAGGCCGCCGTCGCCGACTACGGCAAACGCCGAGCCGGGCGTCTCGAGCGACAGTGGGCTGCGCCGGTCCGGGCCGGCCATCACCGACAGCAGCAGCGCGAGATCGTCGACGGTCCGGGCCATGGGTCCCTGCACGGACAGCCCGACGAAACCGTCGGTGCTCGGGTACACCGGCACCCGGCCCGCCGACGGCCGCAGCCCGACGACATTGCAGAAGCCGGCCGGCAGCCGCAGCGAACCGCCCATGTCGTTGCCGTCGGCCAGCGGGTGCATGCCGGCGGCCAGTGCGGCAGCGGCACCGCCGGAGGATCCGCCGGCGGTCACGCTCAGGTCGTAGGGGTTGCGGGTGATGCCGAAGACGTCGTTGAAGGTGTGGCCGCCGGCCGCGAACTCGGGGATGTTGGTCTTGCCCAGGGTGATCACCCCGGCCGCCTTCATCCGCTCGATCACCAGGTCGTCATCGTCGGGTACGAAGGTCTCCCGCGACCGGGAACCGAAAGTGGTGCGGATACCGCGGGTCAGATGATTATCCTTGTGCGCCACCGGTATTCCGTGCAACGGGCCGGTGAACTCACCACTGGCCGCGCCCTGGTCCGCCGCCTGCGCCTGCTCCAGCGCCTGCTCTGCGGTCAGCGTGACGATGGCGTTGACCAGCGGGTTGACCGCCTCGATGCGGCGGAGATGGGCCGTCGCCACCTCGGTGGCCGACACCTCCTTGGTGCGGAGCATGCGGGACAACTCGGTCGCCGTGCGGTAGAACAGTTCTTCCGGCATCACTCCTCCTTCGTTGCTCGCCGCACCGTACCGCCGCCCGCCGTGGTTACCTGTCGGCTATCTGCAGTTCACGGCGGCGGATCGACATTGGATACGGTGCTCGCCAGCACCGCAGCTCGGCTGTACGGATTGTGCACGGCCACCAACCACCGCAGCTCTGTCCAGAAGGAGAACGCAGTGACAGCCGGACCCGAATTGAACGACGACGAGCGACATCTCGCCGAACTGGGCTATACCCAGGAGCTCAACCGATCCTGGTCCGGGTTCTCCAACTTCGCCATCTCGTTCTCCATCATCTCCATCCTCGCGGGCTGCTTCACCTCCTTCGGCCTGGGCTGGAACAACGGCGGTCCCGCCGCGATCGCCTGGGGCTGGCCGATCGTCGCCGCCTGCATCCTGGCGATCGGCGTGTGCCTGTCCGAGTTGGTGTCGGCCTACCCGACGTCCGGCGGAATCTACTGGTGGGCAAGCAAACTAGGCGGAGCGCAGGCCGGGTACTACACCGGCTGGCTCAACCTCATCGGGCTGATCGCCATCGTGGCATCGGTGGCCTACGGCTGCGCCACGTTCCTGGACCTGACGCTCGGCACCTTCAGCTCAGGCTGGCTGGCCGGTTACAGCCTGACCCGGGTGTTCATCATCTTCCTGGTCATCCTGGCGCTGGCTGCCGTCATCAACATCTTCTCGAGCCACCTGCTCGCCGTGATCAACAATGTCTCGGTGTGGTGGCACGTGTTCGGCGCGGCGGCGGTGATCCTGATCCTGTTCCTGGTTCCCGCCCACCACGCCAGCTTCTCGGACGTCTTCGCCAAGACCGTCAACAACACCGGCATCTTCTCAGGCCGGACCAGCGGCGCCGGCTGGCTGTTCTTCGTGCTCCCGATCTCGGCCATCCTGACCCAGTACACGATCACCGGGTACGACGCCTCCGCGCATCTCTCGGAAGAGACCAAGAGCGCGTCCGGTGCGGCCGCCAAGGGCATCTGGCGGTCGATCTTCTACTCGGCCATCGGCGGGTGGATCCTGTTGCTGGCGTTCCTGTTCGCGATCCCGAAGACGTCGCCGGACGGCAAGATGTCGGGCTCGGACTACGTCTCGGTCAACGGCGGCGGGGTGTACTCCATCTTCACCCAGGCGATGAGCTCCGGCTGGGTGGGCATCGTGCTGCTGATCTCCACGGCCGGCCAGTTCTTCTGCGCGGTGGCCTGCATGACCAGTTCCTCGCGGATGTTGTTCGCCTTCAGCCGCGACCGGGCCGTCCCCGGCTGGAAACTGTGGTCGTCGCTGAGCAAGAACCGGGTGCCGGCCAACGGCGTCATCCTGTCCGCGGTGGTCGCCGCCCTCATCACCCTGCCGGCCCTGGTCACCGTGCTGATCCCTATCAACGGCGTCGACACCCCAACGCCCATCGCCTTCTTCGCGGTGGTCTCCATCGGCGTGGTCGGCCTCTACCTGGCGTTCGCCATTCCGATCTACTACCGCTGGCGGGCCGGCGACAGCTTCAAGGTCGGTTCCTGGAACCTGCGGGGACACCACCGCTGGCTGGCGCCGCTGGCCCTGATCGAAATCATCATCACCTCGATCATCGCGCTGTTCCCGACCTCGCTCGGCGGCATGCCGTGGGACCCGAGCTTCGCCTGGAAGTTCGTCAACTACACGCCGCTGCTGGTCGGCGGCACGCTGATCGTGCTGTGGATCTGCTGGCACCTGTCGGTGAAGAAGTGGTTCACCGGCCCGATCCAGCAGATCGACCCCGAGGTGGCGGCGCTGAACTCGTAGGTCGTCGGATACGGTCAGCCGCACGGCCGGGACTCCGATGCCCCGATTGACGCCGACCTGAGGAAGGGCACCGGAGAACACATGACGTCCAGCCCGAGCGAGCACCCGCGCAACCCCCGCCTGCTGACCATCGATGCGCTACGGGAGTTGATCGAGAGCGGGGAGATCGACACGGTGGTGGTCGCCTTCACCGACATGCAGGGCCGGCTGCAGGGCAAGCGGCTGCACGCGCCGTTCTTCCTGGACGAGGCCCTGGCGCACGGCACCGAGGGCTGCAACTACCTGCTGTCGGTCGATGTGGACATGAACACCGTGCCGGGCTACGAGATGTCGTCGTGGGAGAAGGGCTACGGGGACATGGTCTTCGAGCTCGACCTGGACACCATCCGGCTGCTGCCGCACCTGCCCGGTTCGGTGATGATCCAGACGGACCTGGCCTGGCTGGACGGCGAGTTGGTGCACCAGTCGCCGCGGTCGATCCTCAAGGCCCAGCAGGAGCGGGCGCGGAAGGCCGGATTCAACGCCTTCGCCGGCACCGAACTGGAGTTCATCCTGTTCAACGACACCTATGAGGAAGCCTGGGACGCCGGCTACCAGGGTTTGACGCCGGCCAACCAGTACAACATCGACTACTCCATCCTGGGGACCACCCGGATCGAGCCGTTGCTGCGCGACATCCGCAACACCCTGTACGCAGCCGGCCTCACCGTCGAGTCGGCCAAGGGCGAGTGCAACCTGGGTCAGCACGAGATCGCCTTTCGCTACGAGGAAGTGCTCACCTCCGCCGACAACCACGTGGTCTACAAGAACACCGCCAAGGAGATCGCCGAGCAGCACGGCCGGGCACTGACGTTCATGGCGAAGTTCAACGAGCGCGAAGGCAACTCCTGCCACATCCATCTGTCGCTGCGCGGTACCGATGGCACCTTCGTGTTCTGGGACGACGACAAGGGAACCCGGACGCCGCTGTACGACTCGTTCATCGCCGGCATCCTGGCCACCATGCGGGAGTTCACCCTGCTCTACGCGCCGAACATCAACTCCTACAAGCGTTTCGCCCTCGGCTCCTTTGCGCCGACGGCGGTGGCCTGGGGTCAGGACAACCGCACCTGCTCGGTGCGGCTGGTCGGTTCCGGCCCGTCGGCCAGGCTCGAGAACCGTTTACCTGGCGGGGATGTCAATCCGTATCTGGCGATCGCGGCGATGATGGCCGGCGGCCTGTACGGCGTGGAGCACGAGCTCGAACTGGAAGAACCGTTGGTGGGCAATGCCTACACCTCCGGCAAGCCGACGGTGCCGACGAACCTGCGAGCAGCGCGCGAGGAGTTCGCCGCCTCGTCGATCGCCCGGGCCGCCTTCGGCGACGATGTGGTGGACCACTACGTGCACGCCGCGGACACCGAGTTGGCCGCGTTCGAGTCGGCCGTCACCGACTGGGAACTGCGTCGCGGATTCGAAAGGTTCTGAGCCGCTTCATGTCCGTTCTCCCGACCCCGTCTGTTCTGCCCGCCTACGCCGGTCCGCTGTCCGGTGACGGCGGCACCACCGCCCTGGTCGACCCGGCCATCGGACGGCCGCTGGTCGACCTGCCGAGCGCCTCCCTCGCCGAGACCGACCGGGCCATCGAGGCAGCCCACGCCGCGTTCCCGGCCTGGCGGGCGGTGGCCCCCGGCGACCGCGCCCGGCTGCTCCGCCGGTTCGCCGCCGTCGTCGAGGAGCACGTGGACGAGTTGGCCGACCTGGAGGTCCGCAACTCCGGCCACACCATCGGCAATGCCCGGTGGGAGGCGGGCAACGTCCGGGACGTGCTCAACTACTATTCCGCCGCACCCGAGCGGCTGTTCGGCCGGCAGATTCCGGTGCCCGGCGGCGTGGACATCACCTTCCACGAACCGCTCGGCGTCGTCGGCATCATCGTTCCGTGGAACTTCCCGATGCCCATCGCCGGTTGGGGTTTCGGCCCCGCGCTCGCCGCCGGCAACACCGTCGTGCTCAAGCCGGCGGAAGTTACCCCGCTGACCGCGCTGCGGCTGGCCGAACTGGCGCTGGAAGCGGGGATCCCCGAGCACGTCTTCACGGTCATCCCCGGGCGCGGGTCGGTGGTGGGGGAACGGTTCGTCACCTCCCCGCTGGTGCGGAAGGTCTGCTTCACCGGCTCGACCGCGGTCGGGATCGGGGTGATGGCCGGCGCCGCCGCGCAGGTCAAACCGGTCACCCTGGAGCTCGGTGGCAAGAGCGCCAACATCATCTTCGCCGACAGCGACCTGGCCGCTGCAGCATCGGCCGCCCCGGGCTCGGTCTTCGACAACGCCGGCCAGGACTGCTGCGCCCGGTCCCGAATCCTGGTGCAGCGCAGCGTCTACGACGAGTTCCTCGAGTTGCTGGAGCCGGCGGTGACCGGATTCCGGGTGCGCCGGCCGGCCGAGGCCGAGGCACAGATGGGGCCGTTGATCACCGCCGCCCAGCAGACTGTGGTGTCGTCCTACGTCGAGGGCACCACTGTCGCGTTCCGCGGCAGCGTTCCCATCGGGGACGACATCGCCGGCGGCTTCTGGTATCCGCCGACCGTGGTGCTGCCCGGCTCGACGAGCGACCGCATCTGGCGCGAGGAGGTGTTCGGTCCGGTGGTCGCGGTACTGCCGTTCTCCGATGAGGCCGAGGCGATCGAGATGGCCAACGACAGCGACTTCGGCCTGTCCGGATCGATCTTCACCTCGGACGTCGGCCGCGCACTTCGGGTGGCCCGCGGAGTGGAGGCCGGAAACCTGTCGGTCAACTCGCATTCGTCCGTCCGGTTCTGGACGCCGTTCGGCGGGTTCAAGCAGTCGGGGCTGGGCCGGGAGCTCGGGCCGGACGCGCCGAATGCCTTCACCGAGGTGAAGAACGTCTTCATCGCCACCTGACGCTTTCGACCCGACAGCGCCGAACATCCGACACCGTACCCGCCCACGAAAGGTCGTGCCACCATGCCAGATCGCCTAGCCGGCAAGGTCGCTGTCATCACCGGAGGCTGTTCAGGTCTCGGGCTCGCCACGGTCCGCCGGTTCGTCGCCGAGGGAGCGAAGGTGGTCATCGGCGACATCGACGATGCCCGCGGACCAGGACTGGCGGCCGAGATCGGCGGCAGTTACCTCCGCACCGATGTCACCGACCCGGATCAGGTGGATTCGCTGTTCGCCCTGACCAAGCACACCTACGGCAGCGTTGACATCGCGTTCAACAACGCCGGTATCTCGCCGCCCGAGGACGATTCCATCCTGACCACCGACCTGGCCGCCTGGCGACGGGTGCAGGAGGTGAACCTGACCAGCGTGTACCTGTGCTGCAAGGCGGCGCTGCCGTACATGCTCGAACAGGGCAAGGGTTCGATCATCAACACCGCGTCGTTCGTGGCCGTGCTCGGCGCCGCCACCTCGCAGATCTCCTACACCGCGTCCAAAGGAGGCGTGCTGTCGATGAGCCGCGAGCTCGGCGTGCAGTTCGCCCGCAAGGGCATCCGGGTCAACGCGCTGTGCCCCGGGCCGGTCAACACACCGCTGCTGCAGGAGCTGTTCGCCAAGGACACCGAACGCGCCGCCCGGCGGCTGGTGCACATCCCGATGGGAAGATTCGGCGAACCGGAGGAGATCGCGAACGCCGTGCTGTTCCTGGCCTCCGACGAGTCCAGCTTCATCACCGCTTCGCAATTCCTGGTGGACGGCGGTATCTCCGGTGCCTATGTCACCCCGCTGGACTGACTCGGCTGGACGGCACCAAATCTGTACTGCAGGTGAATCTGGAAGGGCGACATGTCAGGACCGATCATCGGTATCAGCACCTATCGGGAGCCGGCCAGCTGGTTGGCCTGGGAGCAGGTCCCGGCCGTGTTGGTGCCGGTGCGCTACGTGGACGCCGTGCGCGCCGGCGGCGGCATCCCGGTGCTGCTGCCGCCGTTGGGGCCCGGTGACGATGCCGCCAAGCTGATGAGCCGGCTGGACGGTCTGGTCATCGCCGGCGGCGCCGACGTCAACCCGTCCCGGTACGGCGAACACCCACATCCGAAGACCACCAGGTGGCGGGACGACCGGGACGTCTCCGAGTTCGCGCTGCTCGACGCCGCCGACGATCTCGGATTGCCGGTGCTCGGTATCTGTCGCGGCATGCAGGTGATGGCGGCCCGCGCCGGCGGCCGACTGGTCCAGCACGTTCCCGACGTCACCGACACCGAGCTGCACTCCCCCGGGCCGGCCGAGTACGGACCGGTCCTGGTGACCACCGTGCCCGGCACCCGGCTGGCCGAGATCGTCGGTGAGCAGGTGACGGCGCGGTGTCACCACCACCAGGCGGTCGCCGAGCACCCCGGCTTCGTGCTCAGCGCCAGCGCCGCCGACGGCATCCCCGAGGCGATGGAGGCGCCGACGGACCGGTTCGTACTGGCCGTGCAGTGGCACCCCGAGACGGACACCGACATCAGGCTGTTCAAGGCCCTGGCTGCCGCCGCCGGCTGATGCGGCGCAGTGCGTCAGCTTCCGCCCCCCGACGGGCGGCGGGGCTGGCGGAAGCAAACTCGCAGCGATCAGCGACCAGGTCGGATCGACCGTCGCCGACCGTAGAGCAGTACTCCCGCGGCCAGAACGATAAGGAACAGGCCTGAACCCAGCAACACCGGTTGGTTGCTGGCGGCTGCGCTGCCACCGCCGGTGTCGGCTGATCCGACGGGCATCGCCCAACCGCCGAACTCATGCTCGGTCAGCCACATGGACAGCTGGGCCTGGAACTGGTCCTGGCTGCGGTGGAAGGTCAGCGCATGCCCGGTGTCGGGGATGGTGACGGCGGTGATATCGCGGACGCCGGTGAGCAGGCCGGCCTGCTTGTCGGCCGGGACCGGGTAGATGGCGTCCTTTCCGCCGGTGAGCACCAGTGTCGGCACGCTGATCTTGCCGATGTTGGCCAGGTCGGCGGCGACAGCAGCCTTGTAGGACAGGACATCTCCACACGGATCTTCACTGCGCATCGCCGCGACTCGAGCGACGACGGTCGGGTCGGCGCCCGGTGTGTAGAAATGCGCTTCGATGAACTTCTCCGGGGTGTCGGCGCCGAACCAGACATAGCCGGTCGGGCCGCTGTCGCCGTGCTGCTTCATCCCGCCCGCCTGACACTGCTCCGTAGCGATCGCCAGCGCCGCGGTTGCGCCGAGGCCGACGTCGGTGTCGGAGTAGGACAGCACCATCAAGCCGTCGATGTCCCCGAAGGTGTAGGCCTCGGTCTGGGCGATGATGCTGCCCACCGAATGCCCGGCCAGCACGACCTTGCCGAACTTCGCGCTGCTGACGCCGGTCGTGGTGTAGGAGCCGGCCTTGAGCTGCTGCACCTCCTGGTGGGCGATGTCGGCGCGGGAACCGAAGCAGATGTTCTGCCCGACGGGCTTGTCGCTCGCGCCGTATCCCAGCCGGTCGACGGTCACCGTGACGTGCCCGGCCTGCGCCTGCTCGTCGGCGAAGTTGTAACCCGGGATGTCACTGTTGCCGAAGAATTCTCCGTAGCTGAGCCCGTGCTCCAGCAGCGTCACAGCTTGGGGATCGGCCAGGGACTGCGCGGTGCCGGTGATGTGCCCGCGCACCGTGTAGGTGGCGCCGTCGGCCTTGCAGTCGATGCCGGTGCCGTTGACGTTGCGGACCGTGAACGACACCGCCCGCTGCACCACCTCGCTGCTGGCCGCCACTGCACCGGCCCGGGGAGTTCCTGCGCTGGCCGCCGGCGCCGAGGCCATCAGCAGGGCTGGCACTGCAACCACAGCGAGCAGCGCGTGCCCCCAACCGTTGCGGTGCCGCGCCCGAGGTGAAATGGGCCGATAGTCCGGACGGATCATGAGATATCCCCTCGCGGTGGTGACCGGCACCCCCTGCAAGGGCGCTGGGTCGAGCTGCCAATCAGCAGCGACGTCATGGGTGATTTACCCGAAAATTGTCCGGATAGTCGTAGGTCACCACCTTTGCACCGCAGTCCCGGCTTCTTGGAGAATCCTGCCCACGCTTGAAATGGCTGAGTAGGATGTCGGCATGCCCTTGGTCACGAGTTCTGGCTTTGCTCACGTGCGGCTCACCGTCACCGATATCGTCCGCTCCAAAGCGTTCTACGATCAGGTCTTCGGCTGGCCTGCGGCGATCGATGCATCCGATTCGGTCGATGAGCCCGGTGTCCGGGACTCGGCGGAGAAGTTCTACGGGGGCACCGTCTATCAGACGCCGCAGGGCACACTCTTCGGCCTGCGGCCGGTCGGCAGTGCGGGCTTCGACTCCCAGCGCACCGGCCTGGACCACGTGAGTTTCGCGGTCGACTCCCGGGAGCATCTGGCAACCGCCGCTGCTGCGCTGACCGAGGCCGGCATCACCCACGGCGAGATCATCGACCTGACCGACGCCGGCATCGCGATCCTGTCGTTCCAGGATCCGGACGACATCAACGTCGAGTTGACAGCGCCGCTGAGCTGACCCGACTGCCGGTTACCGCCGCGTGGTCACGGCGAAGAGGTCCGGCAGTAGATCTTTCCGGCTCACGGTCCGGGCGTTGTTGTCCAGCAATTTCGCACCGGCGGGTGCGCGGCTTGTCACCGGTGGCGCTCCATAGCGTCGCATCCCACGGGCCTGCTGACTGCCTCACCCAGCTGGCTGGTTACAGCCGAGCCCGGATCGGAATGGTCGCCGGCCGCCAGTACCGCACCTCGACGGGACACGACACGCTCTTCACCTGTGCCGGTCATGCTGATGCCATGCGCATCGCCAGAGCAGCACTGACGTCCTGGCTACTGCCGGTCCCCGCCCTGGCGGTGGTGCTGCTGTTGGACCTCATCGCCCGGTCGCGCGACTGGAGCGTCCCGGTGATCGGCGTGCTCGACGAACCGGCGCACCTCGCCACCGCACTGCTGGTATTGCTGGCGGTCGCCGGACCTCGGTGGCTGCTTGACCACCTACCGTACAGTTGTTCCGCCGCCATCGCCTCGGTCGCCATCGACCTGGACCACCTGCCGCTGTACGCGGGACTGCCCGTTGCCGTCGACGGCGGCCGGCCGTTCACCCACTGTCTGTTGACCGCTGTGGTTCTCGCCGCCGCGGGCCTCGTCGTCCGCCGGTGGCGACCGATCCTGATCGGGCTGTCCACCGGGGTGCTGCTGCACCTGATGCGCGACCTGCCCACCGGCCCGGGAGTCAGCCTGTTCTGGCCGGTGTCATCGGCGCGGTTCGAGATGCCCTATGCCGCCTACCTCCTCGCGCTGGCGCTCTGCGCCGCAGTGGCCATGGTGCGCGCCGCGGCAGAGCGCCGCCCCGCCCCGGGTGGCGCGAACGACCAGCACCACGCCACTATCGGCTGATGGACTTCGATCTGATCAGGGCCGCGGCCCGGGAGCGGATGGCTCCCGCCGCCTGGGACTACTACCAGGGTGTCGCCGACGACCGGCCGGATGCCGATCCCGACCACGACGCCTGGGAGCGGATCCACCTCGTCCCCCGGGTTCTGCACGGCCTCGCGTCGGTCGACACCACGGCAACGCTGGGCCCCGACGTCGTCGCCACTCCGATCATGGTGTCCGCCACCGCTGCTCACGGTCTGGCGCATCCGGAGGCCGAGCTGGCCACCGCGGCGGCGGCCGCCGCCGCCGGCGCGCTGATGGTCTACTCGAGCAACGCCGCCATCGAGGTGACCGAGTTCGGGGCTGCGGCGCGAGGTCCGTGGTGGGCGCAGATCTACATCCTGGAAGACCGCCGCCTGACGGAGGACTACCTGGCCCGTGTCGTGCAGGCCCGACCGTCCGCCGTGGTGCTGACCGTGGACCACATGGGAGCGGCGGCCGAGGCTCCGTTCAGGACTCCGATCCGGCCGCTGCCGGCGCGGCCGGGCAACTTCCCCGGGCTTGACTGGCGCACGATGTCGTTGAGCATCGAACCCGGCCTGGTCCCGGACGACATCCGTTGGATCGCCGGAGTCACCGGGCTGCCCGTCTACGTCAAAGGGGTGCTGCATCCGGACGACGCGGTCATCGCTGTCGAGGCCGGTGCGGCCGGGATCGTGGTGTCCAACCACGGCCGCCGCCAGGTCGCCGGCGTGGTGCCCACCGCCGCGATACTCCCCGAAGTGGTGGCGGCGGTGGCCGGCGCGGCTCCGGTGCTGGTGGACGGCGGCATCCGCAGTGGGGTCGACGTGCTGCGGGCGATCTCCATCGGCGCGGTCGGCGTGGGCGTGGGTCGGCCGGTGCTGTGGGGGTTGGCAGCCGATGGAGCCGCTGGTGTGACGGCCGTACTCGAGGGCTTGACGGCCGAGCTGCGCCAGGCCATGGCTGCGGTCGGCGCGGCATCGGTGGACCGGTTGCGGCCGTCGACGGTGCGCCTACCGCGGTAGTCCCGCGCCGGGCGTCGGGCGACGGCACGGTGCGTTGGGCAACAGCACGGTGTGTGCCAGGCTTGCCGCGTGCGTATGCAATTCGCGACCGGCCCGGACCCGACGGACCTGTTGACCCTGCCGTGGTCGACCCCGCTCGAGGACTGGCCCAAGGAGCGACTGGTCAGCCTGCCCCGCGGCATCTCCCGGCACGTGGTCCGCTTCGTCCGGATGGGCGGAATCGTCTACGCCATCAAGGAAATCAGCCAGGGACTGGCTCAGCACGAGTACGAACTGCTGCGCGAGCTTGCCAAGACCGGCATCCCGGTGGTGCAGGCGGTCGGCGTGGTGGCCAACCGGACCACACCGGAGGGCGAACCGCTCGACGCGGCGCTGGTCACCAAGCACCTCCGCTTCTCCCTCCCCTACCGGGCGCTGTTCTCCCGGCGGCTCGACGAAGACCTGGAGCCCAAGCTCCTCGACGCGCTCGCCGAACTGCTGGTCCGCCTGCATCTGGTGGGCTTCGCCTGGAAGGATTGCTCGCTGTCGAACACGCTGTTCCGCCGGGACGCCGGCGCGTTGGCCGCCTATCTCGTCGACGCGGAGACCGGCGAGATGCGGCCGAGCCTGTCCGACGGGCAGCGTCAGCAGGATCTGGACATCGCCGAGACGAACCTGGCCGGCGAGCTGCTCGACCTGCAGATGTCCGGGTTGCTGTCCGAGCAGGTCGACCCGCTCGCCACCGCGGTTTCGGTCATCGAGAAGTACGAGCGGCTGTGGCTGGAGCTGATGCAGCCGCAGACCCTGGGCGACGACGAGTGGTGGCGGATCGAGCAGCGGCTGCGCCGGCTCAACGAGATGGGCTACGACGTCGCCCAGATCCAGATCAACGAGCAGGACGGCGATCCGCACGTACTGGTGCAGACGCAGGTGGTCGAGGCGGGGCACCACCGCCGCCGGATGT
>CAXSEW010000017.1:0-17594 GCA_964236185.1 uncultured Nakamurella sp.
GTGGACTTCGCCTTCTGCTGCTCGCCTCAAGTGCCTCTCTCGCTCCCGGGATCAGGTTGAAGCGCTCCGGTGGACCGGACTGATTGACCTGTGATTGACGGCAGAGGGACCGGCCGGAAGGTCCGTGGACGGTCCGCCTCGGACTGACGAGGGAGCATGGCGAGCAGCTGGCGTTGAGCACAGTGGGACTCGTCCACTCCGGTCCCCGAGCAGCTCCGATGTAGGCAGCTGCTCAGCGTCCAAGTAGATACGCACGCTGATCGGCTGGTCCCTTCGTCAGCGACTGGAGAGGTCGTCGTAGCAATGCTAGCTGCTCACCACTACATACTCGATAGTAGAGTGTCACTGTCGTTCGCGGGCGCGAGAGCGGACGTGTATCTGCGGCAACCGATTTCACACAGTCAGAGCCGCCGGCCGCCGCCGGCACACATGCGTCTCTGCTGTGATCAAACAGCGCAGCGGTCGCTGTCATGTGGATCGGCGTCGCATCGTTCCCGCTGTTGGCCTTTGACGCCGCCACCAAGGTCCGCTCACCGAGGCCCAGATGCGCGTCCTGGGTCGGATGAGGCCGCCGCGGTGGCCTTCACCTTCAGGGAACCGCTCGCTGGCCTCTCTTCGCTCTTCGGCGATAGTGGCCGCAGGCGCGTTTACTTTCGGTTATCGGCGACACTGACGTCACTCGGTCCATGGTGCCTGCAGTCTTGTTCAGCCGACGCCTGCGGTAGTAAGAGGGTGAAAGTGGGTGTCGGACGGCTGAGCTTGAGTCTTCCCCCTTCGGCGTTCGCCAGGGTTCGGGCTAACGCCAGTCCAATGCCGTGGCCTGCTGCTGCGCTGGACCGCCGTTGGAACAATTCTTGCCCCCCGCCGGTGATGACTGGTCCCTGGTTGGTGATGTCGATGGCAATGCTGTCGACGGCGTTGCGAACGGTGACGTGGACTTCACCGAGGCCGTGACGGTAGGCGTTGTCGAGCAGAACGTCCAGGATCTGGCTGACCGCAGCTCCGGAGGCTCGACTTGTACCGTCCAGCCGAGCGACGGAAGTGTGGATGGGGCGTCCCTGTTGCGCCAGTGGGCCGCGCCAGCGCTCTTGGACGTCGCGGATCACCAAGTTGATGTCCAGTGGTTCACCGGTGCTCGGGGTATCGCGAGCCAGGGCGAGCAGGTCGGTGATTGTCGTTTCCAGCCGATCGGTGGTGACCAGAGCGTCGCGTATTGCCTGTCGGGCGTCGGTTGACGGATCCTCCAGCGCCGCTTCGAGCTGGAACCGAAGCCCGGTGAGCGGTGTACGCAGCTGATGCGAGGCGTCGGCGGTGTAGGTGCGCTCCCGGTCGAGCAGTTCACCCAGGCGAACTGCGGTGCGGTTGATGGACAGGTTCACCGAGTCGATCTCGGTCATCCCTACCGGGACCGTACGGACACCGAAGTCGCCATCGCCCAACCGTTCTGCTACTCGGACGAGGTCTTCCAGCGGGCGGGTCAAAGCCCGGGCCTGCCTTCGCCCGAGCAACCAACTCACGATCAGCGCGACGAGCGCGAGGGCCGTCATCGCGCCCCAGGTGACCGCGACCTGTATTGACAGGAGGGCATCGGACTCGGTGGCCATGACCGCTCCGACGACGGTGTTTCCGTCTGTCACCGGCACGGCGATGGCATATCTGCCGTCGATCTGCCCGTCGACGAGGCTGCCGCGGAGTGCAGCGTCGACAAGCGCCGCGGAGGCCGCTGGAACCTCACCCGCGATCTTGGTTCCGCCCGGGTCGTAGACGGCGAACCGTCGCGATCCCTCTGCATTGGCGTTTGCCGGAAGTTGCCGAAGGCCCTGGTCCCCGGACACAGCGACAGCGACGCCAGCGGCCGCGTCGTGCAGCGATCTGTGCTGCTCGGAGGCGAAGTACCAGGTGAGACCGATCGCCAGCGGCAGACCGAACAGCAGGATCGCCACGGCCGTGACGGCGGTGTTCAGACGGATGATCCTTCGCCTCATCGCGTCCCTTCATCCTTGAAATCGTGCGCGCTTCTTGGTTCAGTGTGCCGCCCAGAAACGGTCTGTGTGCATGTTTTGCCAAGTGCTGACCTTCTACGGCCCCTGCGTTGTCCTTCGGCTCGTAGCGTCAGATTCATAACCCGTCCGGACGCGAGATCCATGCTCAACAGCTAGCTTTGGAGCACCCATGAACCTGCCCCCACGCACCGCATCAGGCATCCATGCAATCTTGGCCGGCCTGATCGGACTGGTCGGTGTGACCGCGTGCAGCAGCACTTCACCGGCCGCCGTGACATCGACGGTCATTGCTAGCACCTTGGATGCCGCGCCACCGACCACCGCATCGTCGCCAACTGTCATGTCCATACCGGCGGCTCCCTCCGGGATGTCGGGCTCACCGTCCGCCGCCGGCGCGGTGAGTACCGCGGCAATGGCGGCGCCGCCCGCGGCCGCGACCACATCCGCCGCCACAACGGGCACCAGTACCAACAGTTTCTCGCAGCGTGAGATTGCTCCGGCGGGCGACATCCCCGACAACCAAGCGTTTGTCCCCTTCACGCCCAGCGCCGGCAAGTTCACCGTCACGGTGCCGGAAGGCTGGGCCAGAACAGACACAGCGACGGGTGTGCTGTTCACCGACAAGTACAACAGCATCTGGGTGGAGACTCGACCCGCGAAAGCAGCACCGACGACGACGTCCGTCCGATCTTCGGACCTACCGGCGCTGTCCGGTTCGTCAGCCAATTTTGTTCTCGGGGACGTCACGACGGTGAGCCGGAAGGCCGGGACAGCAGTGCTTCTCACCTACCACGCAGACACCGCAGCGAACGCGGTGACCGGGAAGGTCACCACCGCAGCGTTCGAGCGGTACGTGTTCTTCAGGGCCGGGACGGAAGTTGTCATCACCGTGGGCGCGCCGGTCGGCGGGGACAACGTCGATCCTTGGCGCACAGTCACCAATTCCTTGAGCTGGTCGGCGTGACCGCCGCGCTGCACGCCGAATCCCTCTACCGGTTCTTCCGGGCCGGCGATGAGGAGACTTTGGCTCTTCGGGGGGTTTCATTGCAAGTATCGGCTGGCCAGTTCGTAGCATTGGTCGGGCCTTCCGGATCGGGCAAGTCGACGTTGATGTCCTGCCTGTCGGGCATCGATGAACCCGACGGCGGTACCGTCCACGTCGCCGACGCTCGGATGAGCCATCAGAGCGAGCCGCTGCGGGCGCGATTGCGCGCCGGGCGTATCGGGCTGCTCTTCCAGTCCGCAAACCTGATAGCCCACCTCAGCGTCCGGGACAACGTGCGATTGGCACAACGCCTTGCTGACCGGAAGGACCGTCCGGATGTCCAGCAACTCCTGGCATCGCTTGGCATCGACTCACGAGCGGATGCCTACCCCGGCCAGCTGTCAGGCGGTGAGACTGCGCGCGCCGGCCTGGCCGTCGCGCTGGCCAACCGGCCGGCGGTGCTGCTCGCCGACGAACCCACCGGTGAGCTGGACGCCAGTACCGAACAGCAGGTGCTACAGATTTTGTCGGCGCTTGCCGCCGTCGGAGTGGCAATCCTGGTGGCCAGCCACAGCCCAGCTGTTGCGGCAGCGGCGGACCGGGTCATCACGATCAGCGACGGCACCCTCACCTGATGCCCATCCCACTTGATTCCCCCAACCGACTCACAGATCACAAACCGAACATGTCAGGCAACCCGGAGAACATTCTGATCGAATGCGTCGGGGCGGCCCACACCTACGGATCCGGTCGGACGGCGGTGGTCGCGGTCCATGGGATCAACGCCGTGGTCACCTCGCGGACGCAGGTGGCGTTGACCGGATCCTCCGGATCAGGAAAGTCGACGCTGCTGCACATGATGGCCGGGCTTGTCCCGGCCACCAGCGGCGTCCTCACCTGGCCCGAATGGGGCGAACATCCCCTCGCAGTGGCGGGCCGGATCGGAATCGTCTTCCAGGGGCCGAGCTTGCTCCCGGCGCTCAGCGTTGTCGAGAACGTCGCCTTCCCGCTGCTGCTGGCCGACGTCAGCGACCGGACCGCCCGCGCCCGTGCCATCGAAGCGCTCGAGACGCTAGGACTGAGCAGCCTGGCCAACCAACTTCCGGAAACACTGTCCGGCGGCCAGGCCCAACGAGTCGCGGTCGCCAGAGTGCTCGCCTCGGCCCCGGATTTGATCTTGGCCGACGAACCGACCGGCCAGCTCGATCACCAGGCAGCGGCTCTGGTCGTCGACGTATTGCTGCGAGCAAGTGCAGAACTCGGCGCCGCACTGGTGATCTCCACCCATGACCCGCTGATCGCACGTCGCCTCCCCAACACTTGGACCATGCAGGACGGGGCCATGCTGGTGTCTGGCCGGGACCGTCGTTCCGCCGGAGTAGCCCCATGATTGGCCTGTGGATCCGCGGGCTGATCCTGCGTCGGCCGACCCGGTTGGCTGCGGCGGCTTTCGGGATCGCCATCGCTGTCGCCCTACTGGCCTCTCTCGGCGCATTTCTGGCCCACTCGAAAGCCACCATGACCGAGCGGGCCGTCCGCAGCGTCGGGATCGACTGGCAAGTGCAGGTGCAACGCGGCGCCGACCCGGCCGCGGTGGCGAGCATCGTTGCCCGAACCTCTGGCGTCATCGCCTCGACTGCAGTGGGTTTCGGACAGAGCAGCGGCCTGAGCACCACCGCCGGCGGTAGTACACAGACGACGGGGCCGGCCGTCGTCCTGGGCATCCCCGACACCTACCGACACCAATTCCCGACCGTCATCCGCACTCTCGCGGGTACCGACACCGGTGTGCTGATCGCCCAACAAACCGCGTCCAACCTGCACGCGGCCCCCGGCGACAAGGTTCTCATCGGACGCGCCGGACTACCACCGGTCGAGGTGGCCGTCGCAGGAGTCGTCGACCTGCCGCAGGCCGATTCGCTGTTCCAGACCGTCGGCGCCGCAGTGGGGGCCTCCAGGACCGCGCCACCGGACAACGTCATGCTGCTCCCGCAGCCCCTGTGGCACAACGTCTTCGACCGGCTTGCTACGAGTCGTCCGGATCTGCTGTCCCTGCAGATCCACGTCCTCCGGGC
The DNA here is from genome assembly GCA_964236185.1 of uncultured Nakamurella sp. Taxonomy (GTDB): domain Bacteria; phylum Actinomycetota; class Actinomycetes; order Mycobacteriales; family Nakamurellaceae; genus Nakamurella. The sequence continues at coordinate 5,064 of CAXSEW010000017.1, forward strand.
CCATTCGCTGCCCACCGACCCCGCCGCCGCCTACGTCGCTGTCACGGCGGCAGCCCACAATCTGGAGGCTGTCACCGCCGGCGGCGCCGTTGTCGGCAACAACCTCGGCGCGGCCCTCGACGGTGCCCGCGGCGACGCCGCCTATTCCCAGGTGCTGTTCCTGTTCCTCGGACTGCCCGGGGCGATCCTGGCTGGTTTCCTCACCGCGACCATCGCCTCGGCCGGAGCGGGCCGCCGCCGAGGCGAACAGTCCCTGCTGCGCGCCCGGGGCGCCACCGCTGCTCAACTGATCCGACTTGCCGGAGTGGAGGCCCTGCTCACCGGCCTGGTCGGGTCAGCGGTGGGATTGGCCGGTGCGGCCGCGGTCGGCCGGCTCGCCTTCGGCACCTCTGATTTCGGCAACACCACCGCCACGGCAACACTTTGGGGCCTGGCCGCAGCAGCAGTCGGGCTGATCATCGCCGTCCTCACCATCTTGGTGCCTGCCCGCCGCGACCTCAAGAGCGCGACGGTAGCCGCAGGCCGTGCCACGGTCCACGGTCTGCGGTACCCCGCCTGGGCACGTTTCGGGCTCGACGGCGCACTGTTGATCATTGCCGGTCTGGTATTCAACGCCACCGGCCGCAACGGCTACCAGCTGGTCGTCGCACCCGAGGGAGTGCCGACGATCTCGGTGTCCTATTGGGCGTTGGCCGGCCCTGCCCTGCTGTGGATCGGCGCCGGCCTGCTCGCCTGGCGCACGGCCGACTTACTCCTCGGGCGCGGGCGCCCAGCTCTGCAGCAGCTGTTGCGTCCCTTGACGGGGCGACTCGCCGCACCGGTGACAGCCGGGCTGTCCCGGCAGCGACGGCCGATGACCCGCGCCATCGTGCTGCTCGCTCTGTCCTTGTCGTTCGCCGCTTCTACTTCTACATTCAACGCCACCTACACCCAGCAGGCGGAGGCCGACGCTCAGCTCACCAACGGCGCGGACGTCACCGTCACCCAACCGCCCGGAACCATCGTTCATCCGGCCACAGCATCCACCCTGGCCAACGTGCCAGGGGTAACCGCGGTGGAACCCGTGCAGCACCGCTTCGCCTACATCGGAACCGACCTACAGGACCTCTACGGTGTCCGGCCCGCAAGCATTACCTCGGCAACCGCGTTGCAGGACACCTACTTCAGCGGCGGCACCGCCTCCGGTCTGATGGCCACCCTCGCGGCCAAACCCGATTCGATACTGGTGTCCGCCGAGACGGTCAAGGACTACCAACTACAACCGGGTGACTCGCTCAACCTGCGGCTGATGGACGGCCACAGCCACCAGCTCATCACCGTGCCCTTCCGCTACGTCGGAGTAGTCAGCGAATTCCCCACCGCCCCGAAGGACAGCTTCTTCGTCGCCAACGCCGACTACATCACCCAACACACCGGCAGCGACGCCGTCGGATCGTTCCTGGTGAACACCGGCGGCAGAAACAGCGCAGCGGTCGCGACTGGCATCCATGCACTCTTGGGTCCGAACTCGACGGTGACCGACATCACGAGCACCCGGAAGACCGTCGGGTCCAGCCTGACCGCCGTCGATCTCACCGGGCTCACTCGCGTCGAACTTGCCTTCGCGCTGCTGCTCGCCGCGGCCGCCGGCGGACTGGTCCTCGGGCTCGGTTTGACCGAGCGGCGACGAACCTTCGCGATTGTCTCCGCCCTTGGTGCCCGGCAAAAACACCTGCGCGGCATGATATTCAGTGAAGCTGCAGTGCTAGCCGTCGGCGGCCTCTCCGCCGGCGGAATCATCGGGTGGGTTCTTTCGCGGATGCTGGTGAAGGTACTCACCGGTGTCTTCGACCCTCCGCCATCGGTCATCGCCGTCCCCTGGCTGTACTTGGGTGTCGTCGCACTCGTCACCCTCGCCGCCCTGGCCGCAGTCGGAACTGTCGCAATCCGGATTGCCAGGAGGCAGCCGATCGCCATCCTGCGCGAGCTCTGATCACCAAATGCACCGCCAGTAATCGCAGTGAAAGTCGTTGCTGCGGCGTCGGGGCACATGACGGTGTGCCGACGCCGCGGTCTCAACCCCTGCTGTCGTCGCTCTCGAGGCGGTACCCGAATGCCCGCACCGCCACTATCGCCGGTGCCCCCACCCCGGCCAGCACCGCGGCGGCTTGGAACTTGGACCGCAGACTTGAGACATGGACGTCCAGGGTCTTGGTCGATCCGAACCAATGCGGGTCCCAGACGTCCGCCATCAGAGTCGCTCGGGACAACGCAGCGCCCGGCGAGGCCAGGAACCTGACCAGGAGGTCGAACTCCTTCGAGCGCAGGAGAAGTTCGGTATTGCCGAGATACGCACGGCGCGTCTGTTCGTCGATCCGGAGCGGACCGTCCGTTTTGACCGGCCTTGAGATCATGGGGGCCGACCTGCGGAGGTGAGCTTGGATCCTGGCCAGGAGTTCGCCCAGGCGGAATGGCTTGGTCAGGTAGTCATCAGCCCCAGCCTCCAATCCCACTATCACGTCGATCTCCTCATCCCGCGCGGTCAACACCACCACCACCGCGCCCGGCCGGCGTTTGCGCAACGCAACACACACATCAACGCCGTCCATGTCGGGCAAACCCAGATCCAGCATGATCAGTTCAAACGCCTGCTCGGCCGCCACCCGCAGGGCATCAGCCCCCGTCATCACCCACGTCACGTCGTGACCGTGCGCCGCCAAGCTGGAACGCATGACCCCACCGATCGTCTCGTCGTCCTCGACTACCAACAGGCGCGCCATATTGAAACGGTATGCCCAATCCGTCAACCGGTGAGCCACGGCCGTTGACGGGGTAACCGCCGCCCAATCACTGGGGCGCGGATGCGGCGGTGGAGCATGGTTGCTGAAAGCAAGACAAATTTCCGCTACAAAGTGCGCGGGACGCGCGCCGGTCTTCAGCCACGACGAGACTGCCAACCAACCGACCTGACTGACTGCTCAGAACCTGGTCGCCGCCTGCTTCGGACCACCCGTTCGTACGCTTTTCCGTTCCATCAATGTCGCGGGCAAACGTTACGGTACTGTGCCGAATAGCTGTGGAGATAAGAATTTTTCTTCCAGCAGCTCCACCAGGGAGCCCGCTCCGGATGTCCACCGTCCTGGGGGCACCTCACGTGAACCATCGTTTACTTTAGGTAATTCGACTGATTACTTGGCGCAGCCGTAGTAGCGCCCACGCCAGGGATCGGCCCGACCCTCGACCCTGACTTAGCCGGTTCAAGCCACGAATGTGCCGCCGGGTGCTGCACGGGTGATCATCTCGAGGGAGGCGCGCCAGAGCCGGTCGGCCGCCGCCGGGTCCAGCGCCCACTGCTTCACCCCGTGGGGGTGCTCGGCGAGAGTGGCGTCGTCGGGCACGGTGTAGGCCTCGCGGCAGTCGTCGAGGTAGCGGCCGCCGATGCCGTCGAGCTCGGGGGCGACGGCCGCGACGAGCGTCGTCGCCGCTCCCTGCGCGACGGTTTTGTAGGTGAAGATGCCGGCGGCCTCGGCCGCGGCGAGTGACCGGCGTTGGGCGTCGGAGAAGTTGCGCTGCAGACCTGTGGCCACGCCTCCTGGGTTGACGGCGTTGGCGACGATGCCGTCCGCGCGCCACCGCCGGGTGGCCTCGACAGCGAACAGCGAATTCGCTGTTTTGGCCTGCGCGTAAGCAATCTGCGGGTCGTAGGCGCGGTATTCGAAGTGAATGTCGTCAAAGTCGACCGGGGCGCGCATGTGCGCCGTGGAGGACAGTGCGACGATGCGCGCGCCCCGGGCGGCCGCTGCCGCGGCCAGATGTCGGTGCAGACCCAGGGCAAGGGCAAAGTGCCCGAGGTGGTTGGTCGCGAACTGCAGCTCCCAGTCCTGCGGGGTGCGTTGCAGGGCTGCGGTGACGACGCCGGCGTTGTTGATCAGGATGTCCAGCGGTGAGTTCCACTGGCGGACGAACTCTCCGACGCTGCCGAGATCGGCGAGGTCCAGTGCGCGAACCTGCGGCCGTGCCCGGCCGGTCGTCACTGCGATGTCCTGGGCTGCGGCGACGCCCGCGCCGACGTTGCGCACGGCCAGCGTCACGACAGCACCAGCAGCGGTCAGGGCGCGCGCAGTCTCCGCGCCGAGTCCCGACGACGCACCGGTCACCAGAGCGTGTCGTCCTTCCAGGTCCACGCCGCGGATCACGTCGTCTGCCGTGCTGGTCGCGTCGAAGCGGGTGGTGATCAAGGGCGCGCCTGCCACGTGCACTCCTCCGGTTCTGTTGGTACTGCGGCCGCTCTCGGTGGTACCGGACTGTGCTGCCGCCATGGGTGTTGAGTTGGTGCAGCCGCTGCGGATGCATTGTTTAGCGGCCCGGGGACGTCCGCTTCGTCAGTCGTCCGCGAAAGTCACTCTTGCGAGCGGGCTGTGTTCGACCCACTCGTCCAGGACGGCCGCCGGCCATGGGCTGTTTGGGCCGTGGCGGCGGTTGAATTCCTCGACGAAGACGGCGAGCACCCGTCGACGCTCTTCCCGGCCGTCGATCACCGTTGCCGTCGCCGGCAGGTCGGCTTCGACGCCGTTCTTCAGGTGGAATGTGAACTCGGGTTGTGCGCTGAGGTTGGCCAGCCAGTCACGTTGCTTCGGTGCGGGAATCCCGCTCAAGTAGATGTCGCCGCCGAAGCGGTAGAAGACGATCTCGATCCGCCGCGGCTGGCCGGTCCGCCGTCCCAGGGTGGTGATGTCGATCGTGCGGTCCTGAACTGTTGATGACGAATCGATGGCCAGCCGTCGGCGCACGTCCTTATTCATGCGATGGCTCCTGCGGCGGCCGCGACGTGCGCAGCGAAGCCCGACCCCGTAGACAAGTGCCTGCGCCGGGCCCTGACAGTCGAATGCTGGCCGGGCCCCGTGGTTGGTTGCGCACATTGCGATGCCCGGATCGACGACCTGGCAACGGCACTCATCTGCCGGTCAAGCCGCATTCGAGCGCGAACGAAAGCTGAGCGAGTTGAAACGCTGCTCCGGCGCGGTGGAAGTCGATGCAGTGTCCGGACCCGGGTTGGATTCGGGTGTCGACGGACGGGGCGGCGGCGAAACCCGCTTTGAACTCGTCGATCTCGGCCGCGTCGGTGATCCACAGGTGGTCGAATTCGCCCTGCCGGTGGTGCACCGGCACCGGCACCTGCGCACAGACGGCATCCCTCCCGGTGATCCACGTTCCGGTGATGTCGAGAAGTTCCGCCTTGGGCACCAGCGTGTTCGACGGGTAGCTGCTTGCCGGCATGTCCTCGTCGTAACTGCCGGGGGGCCCGAACATGACCTGATCCTTCATCGGGGTGGGCAGGTCGATCATCGGAATGTCGGGAAGTGACTCCCACGCCGTCCGGGACTGCTCGGGTACGTGCACGAGGCATCCCGAGATCGCCATTCCCAGCAGTGGCCACGTCTGCGGTTTCGCCGCGATGGCGGTGACCACGGCGGCGCCGATGGAGTGCCCGACCAGCACGATGCCGCTGGTGCCGGCGCCATGTTCGGCCCAGATCTCCCCGAGCACGTCGCCGAGCACGCGGGCGTTGGCCAGGATGATCGAGTCGCCCGCATCAAGGGGGCTGCTGCCGGCGTAGTTGGGGCGGTCCAGCGCGATGACGGGAATGTCGAGGTCGGCGGCTCGCTCGAGCAGTGAATGGCCGGGGATGTCGAAGTATTCGCAGGTGTAGCTGCCGCCGTGCAGGGCCACCATCAGCGGCATGTCGGGCCGAGTCGGCCCGTCGACGATGCGGTTGGTTCGGCCGCTGATCACGAAGCCGGCCGCCGGGCCCGCCCCGGCCATCGTATGGGTGAGGGGACTTGACGTCGTTGTCACTGCGGGCATGGTGCGCTCCTGTCAGGGTGCAACGGTGAACGGTTGGGGTTCGGTCTTTGCCGAGACGTCGAGGGCTGCACGCAATGCCGGCACCCGCGCAAGGGCGCTCACCATGTCACAACGGGTTTCGCGAAGCTTGAGGATGTTGGCGCCCCGCAACTCGGGCGGGGTGTCGGCGCCGCGGGCCGTGACGAGGAAATGGAAATGCGGGTAGTTCTCGCCGAAACTCATGAAGTACACCTGGCTCGCATCGAGCTCGTGTTTGATCGCGGTCGCCAGGTGTTCGCAGCGAGCACCGAATTCGGCGAGCTCCGTACCGGTCAGTGCGTCCCAGCCCTCGGCGTGGCGACGCAGCCGCAGGATGTACCACCCTGGGACCTCGTACCCGGTAGCGACTTCGCACGACCAGGTGTCGTCGCGGAACACCACCGCCGGGGCGGCCGAGTCCTCGAGTTCACAGGGCAGGCAACCGACGACGGCGGTCATCCCGCCCCGCCGAACCGCAGAACAGACATCATCGTCTCCTGAATTGGCTGTTCGCTACGATATATCCTGTTCACCGTAGGCGCCGCCCCGATCCGAGGCAAGACCACTTTTCAGCCGCGCTCCAGATGCCTGACGTGCACACGTATCCGCTGCTCGTTCGCCTCCAGATGGGCGGTCAGCGCCTCGATCATGATCGAGGGATCGTTGCCGAGAGCCGCGTCGAGCAGGATCCGGTGCGTGTGATAGCGGCGTTGCCGTTCCTGCTCGGTGATGCGCGTCGGGTCGAAGACCAGGTGGGTGTAGCGCTCGGCGGCGGTCCACAGCGTCTCCAGTACCCGTTCGTCCCACTGTGTCGCGGCTGGATGGACCAGGGCCGCGTGGAAGTCGTAGTGCGCCTGCCACGCGAGGTCGGGCTCATCGTTGCGGCTTTCCTCCAGGAGCCGCCGCAGGGTGGCGGCGTGGGCGGCGTCGTGTCGGCCGACCGATGCCCCAGCCAGCGGCGGCTCGATGACATAACGCAGGCGGTAGATCGCCTGGAGGTCGGCCGTGGTCAACGACGCCACTTCGGCGCTGCGGGCCGGCCGAAGAATGATCAGTCCCTGGGATTCCAGGCGGCGCAGAGCCTCCCGAATGGGGATGTGACTGACGCCCAGCTGGCTTGCGAGGTCCCGGATGGAGAACTGCTCGCCTGGCGCCAACGACCCGGTGAGCACGGCACGCCGGATCTCGGCGGTGACCAGATCGACAGCCGAACTGTTGTGCGGCAGAACGGAACGGACCTGCGCGCCGATCGTTGCCATGCGGTGCCCTTCGTGGAAGTACCTCAGGATCGCACGCCCGTTTCGCCGTCTTGCCAACCGCAAGAAGCGACGCCTAGGATATAGCGTATATCTTCGACGAGGGAGTCGTGATGGAACGTCTCGCACGACCGCCGGTGGCGATCACGCCCCCCGCCTGGGCGGAAAGGGCGCACCAGCTCGACGTGCTCGCCGAGGTCGAGCGAAAGGTTCTGTGGCTTTCGACCGCCATCATCGACGCCGCAAACCGACAGTCCCGCAAGGATCCGGACGGCTTGAAGATCGGTGGGCATCAGGCGTCCTGCGCTTCGGCGGTCACCATCATGACGGCGCTGTGGTTCACCGAACTCAGTGCTGGCGATCGAGTCTCGGTCAAGCCGCACGCCTCACCGGTCCTGCACGCGATCAATTACCTGCTGGGCGAGCTGCATCCCGAACAATTGGGCACCCTCCGCGCTTTCCACGGGCTGCAGAGCTATCCGAGTCGCTCCAAGGATCCCGACACCGTCGACTACTCCACCGGCTCCGTCGGCATCGGCGCCACCGCGCCGCTGTGGGGGGCGATCGCCCGCCGCTATGTCGCCGACACCGCCCGGGCCCCCCGCCCGGCCGGGCGGCAGTTCAGCATCGTCGGCGACGCAGAGCTCGACGAGGGCGCCGTCTGGGAAGCCGTTCTCGACCCGATGATCGGCGACCTGGGCGAGATCGTCTGGATCGTCGACTTCAACCGTCAGTCCCTGGACCGGGTGGTGCCCAACATCTCGGCGACCCGTCTGCAGGCGATGTTCGCCGCTGCCGGGTGGCAGGTGATCACGCTGAAATATGGACGGCTCCTCACCGAGCTGTTCAACCGGGCCGGCGGCGAGCACCTGAAGCGACGGATCGACGGGATGTCGAACCCCGAATATCAGCGGCTGCTCCGCTGCTCTCCCGGCGAACTGCGGGATCGCCTGCCCGGCGGCGGCCCCGGAGCAGAGGCGATTGCAACGTTGCTCGGGGAGCTGGACGACGACGCCATGCCGCTGGTCATCGCGGGCCTCGGCGGTCACGATCTCGATGGCCTGATGGACGCTTTCAAGCAGATCGACGACGATCGTCCCACCATCGTCTTCGCCTACACGATCAAGGGTCACGGGCTGCCCAGCGCCGGACATCCGCAGAATCACTCCAACCTGTTGACGTCGGAGCAATTGGCCGGCGTCGCCGCCGAACTCGGTGAGAGTACGGACGACCCGTGGCGCGCCTTCTCTCCCGGCTCGGCCGCGGCCCAGTTGTGCACGCAGGTCGGCGTGCGGTTGCGCCGCCCCGCTGTCCCGGCACCGACTGCGCCGACCGTGCCGGCCGACTTCGGCCGCACCATCAGCACCCGCAGCTCGACCCAACAGTCACTGGGCCGACTGCTGCTCGACCTCACCAGACTTGCTCCCGACGTCGCGCGGCGCGTCGTGACCGTCGCGCCGGACGTGGCCTCCAGCACCAATCTCGGTGGCTGGTTGAACAAGGCCGGGGTCTGGTCGCCGACCGTGCAACCCGACTGGTTCGCCGACGACGCCGAAACCCTGCTCCACTGGAGCCAACGGGCCACCGGTCAGCACATCGAGCTCGGCATCGCCGAGGTGAACCTGGTGAGCCTGCTCGGCGAACTCGGCTCGACCTGGAGCCGATGGGGGGAAACACTTCTGCCGATCGGAACACTCTACGACCCATTCGTCGCGCGGGCCCTGGAACCGTGGTCGTTCGGCGTCTACGGCGGCGGGCAGTCCATCCTCGTCGGCACCCCGTCAGGAGTCACCCTGGCCGCCGAGGGCGGCGCACATCAATCGATCATCACCCCGTCGATCGGCCTGGAGCAACCCGGTGTGGTCGCCTTCGAACCCGCGTTCGCGCAGGATTTCGAATGGTGCATGCTCGACGCGCTCGGCCGGCTCGGGCGCCCGGACGGATCTTCCAGCTATTTCCGGCTGTCCTCCCGGGTGATCGATCAGGCGCTTGCCGCCGTACCCGGCGAACCCGCCGCCCGCGAACGACGCCGGCGGCAGGTGGTGGCCGGCGGCTACGCACTCCGGCGGCCGGACCGCCCGGCCGTCACGCTGGTCGGCGTCGGCGCGTTGATGCCTGAAGTCCTGCGCGCCGCAGAACGTCTCGAGGCGATGGGCCTGGCCGCGGACGTCGTGTGCGTCACCAGCGCCGACCGGCTCTACCGCGCTGTGCGCGCCGGCCACGGATACGGGGACGGGGACGCCGCGGTGCTGTCGCAGGTCTTCCCCGCCGAGCGGGCGGTGCCGATGGTCACCGTGCTGGACGGGCACCCGCACACCCTGGCATTCCTTGCCGCGGTGCACGGCGTGCCGAGCATCAACCTCGGCGTCACCGAGTTCGGCCAGACCGGCACGCTGCAGGAGATCTACCGCCTGCACGGTATCGGCCCCGATGCGATCGTCGGCGCTGCTCTGGATCTTCTCGATCCGTCGCCGCACCCCATGAATCGTATCCTTGCCCCGACGACCACCTGATCCTCAAAGGAGAGAACAGATGCCCGAGAACAAAGCCAAGAACTACCCGGCCAACCCGCCGAAGCTGCACCACACCACCTTCACCACGCTGCGCATGGAGAAGATGGTCCAGTGGTATGGCCTGGTGTGCGGACTACGCCCGGTGTTCCAGAGCGACGAGGCGTCATGGTTGACCAACGACGACGCCAACCACCGCATCGCGCTGCTGTCGCCGCCCGGGCTCAAGCACCCGACCGACAAGGGGCACGAAACCGGCATCCATCACACAGCTTTCGAATTCTCCACCTTCGACATGTGGCTCAACAACTACATCCGGTTGCGTGAACACGGCTTGACCCCCTTCCTCACCCTGGATCACGGCATCACGATGTCGGTCTACTACCAGGATCCGGACGGCAACGGCGTCGAGATACAGGTCGACGGTTTCGGCGACTGGGCCGACTCCACCGAATGGATCTCCAGCGCAAAAGAATTCGCCGCAAATCCTATCGGCGTTTTCTTCGATCCCGAGAAGCTGGTCGCCGCGCGCGATGAAGGCCTGAAGTTCCAGGAAATTCACGAACGAACACGAGCCGGCGAATACCTGCCCGCCGTCGTTCCCCAGGACATCTTCCTGCCCGAAGTCTGGTGATCGGCGATGCCATCGCTGACCATCACCAACGCCCGGGTTTTCCGCGGCAGCCGGTTGACCGGACCCCGGTCGGTGCATGTGGTCGACGGGCTGATCGCACACGATGACGATGCCGGACGGGCCGGCGAGATCGTCGATGCGCAGGGCGGCGCGCTGCTACCAGGTCTGATGGACGGCCATGTGCACATCGACGACCTGCAGCAGGCGCTGACGCTTGCCCACTGGGGTGTGACGACGGCGTTCGACATGGGAGCCAAGGATCCCGGCTTGATCGTCGGGCGCTCCGACATTGCAGGAGCCACGTTGCTGCGTACGGCCGGGTATCCCGCGGGTCCGCCCAGCGGGACGCACATCGCCCGCCTGGGGTATCCGGCGTCGATCGGCATCACCGACCCCGGGGACGCCGACGAGTGGGTCGCGCAGCGGGTGGCGGAAGGCTCCGACTACATCAAGGTGCTACTGGAACCGCGTATCCCCGGGCAGCCCGAGCCGATGGATCCCCGCACAGCTGCGGCGCTGGTCCAGGCAGCGCACACGGCAGGACGGATGGTCGTCATGCACACCACCACGGTCGACACCGTCCGGTTGGCTGTGACGGCCGGCGCCGACGTCGTCACCCATACGCCGCTCGCGGGTGAGTTCGACCAGGAGTTGGCGCAGCAGCTGGTGGACGCCGGCGCAGTCGCCGTGCCCACCCTGTCCATGATGCAGGCGATCGCCACCCACTGGCCATTCCCCGTCCGGCCGGCCGGCATCGACTTCGAGCACGCCCTCGCCTCCGTCGGTGCCCTGCACCGCGCCGGAGTGGCGATCGTGGCCGGCACCGACGCCAACGCCGACCCGGCCACCCCGGCGCGGGTACCCCACGGTGAATCGCTGCACGCAGAGCTGGCCCTCATGGTGCGGGCCGGCCTGTCCCCGGTCGAGGCGATCCTGGCGGCGACATCCGCGCCCGCAACTCTTTTCGGGCTGTCGGATCGGGGGGCTATCACACCGGGCCTGCGGGCCGACCTCCTCCTCGTCGACGGAGACCCGACCGCCGATATCGCAGCGACCCGCAACATCCGCGGCGTCTGGATCGGCGGCGAAAAAGTCCGGTGATGCACCCATGATCAGCACCCCGGTCCTGGTGGTCGGCGGCGGCCCGGTCGGACTGACCACCGCGCTCGAGCTGGCCCATCACGGCGTGGCCAGTGTGGTCGTCGAGCCCCGGACCGTCGTCGACCACGAGCGGCCTCGGGCGAAGACGACATCAGCGCGCACCATGGAGCTGTTCCGGCGTACCGGGGTGGCCGCGGAGATCCGGCGGCGGGCCGCCCTGCCGGTGCACTGGTCCCACGAGATCCGTTTCTGCACAACGGTGCTCGGAACGGAAATCACCCGGATGAGCTCCACGCTCGGCCTGGAACTGGTTGACTCCCCGCTGACCGCCGAAGCCGCCCAACAGGTGACCCAGCCCGTCGTCGAAGAGGCGCTGCGGGCGGTACTCGCCCGGCAGCCGCTGGTGCGGACGCTGTTCGGCCGGCGAGCCGCATCGATCATTCTCGATGCGGACCACCGGCAGGCGACCGTCGTGGACCCCTCCGGGGCGGCGGAGACCATCGCGTTCCAGTACCTGGTCGGCGCCGACGGGTCCCGCAGCGTGGTGCGAGAGGCGATCGGGGCGCGGTATGTCGGTGCACCGGGCGGTCGACCGAATGTCAACATCACCTTCCGGTCCGAGCAGCTACGCCTGCGTCTGGCCGACACTGCGGCCGTGCACCACTGGGTCCTCAATCCTGCTGCCCCCGGCGTGGTCGGGGCCCTGGACCTTTCCGGCACCTGGTGGGCGATCGCGACCGGAACGGCGGCGATCACCGACGACACGCAGGCCGCCCGGCTGGTACGCGCGCTCGTCGGCGCCGACATCGACGTGCAGATCATCGCCACCGATCCGTGGCAGGCCCGGCTGCTGCTCAGCGACTCCTACGGGCGGGACGGCGGCTTTCTGGTCGGCGACGCGGCCCATCAGAACCCGCCGTGGGGTGGCCACGGCTTCAACACCGGCGTCGGCGACGCCGTGAACCTGGCCTGGAAGTTGGCCGCGGTGCTGCACGGCTGGGCACCGCCCGAGCTGCTCGACAGCTACGAAGCCGAGCGCCGACCGGTGGCCCAGCAGACCATCGAGCTGGCCACCGCCAACATGCGGGCGTTGCCGACCGAACTCGGCGACGCGGCCATCATGGCCGACGGGCCCGATGGCCAGTCCGCCCGGGACGCCGCGGCCACC
>CAXSEW010000018.1:0-17590 GCA_964236185.1 uncultured Nakamurella sp.
GCACGGGGCCACGCCGGCGGCGACCCCGGCCCGGGCCATCGTGGCGGCCGCTGCGACGGCCATCGCCGTCACCGGATCACCGCCGCGCCGGCGCGCGGCAGCCCGGCGGCTGGGTGCCGGCACGATCCAGCACTCCGCCGGCAGCACACTCATCCGCCGCAGCCGCAGCAGTGCCCGACCGATCGAGGTGCCCAGCCTTCCGGGTAGATCGGTACGGCCGCGTTCCTTGCCCGCCAGAATCGCTGCCCGCACCGGCCCGGCATACCGGGCGATTGCCCGGACCGGCGGCAGCACCGTGCCGGCAGCGGCGTCGAGCGTCTGTTCCGGGAGCAGCACCAGCCGCGGTCGGGTGTCCAGCGTGGCGGCACAGCCGGCGCACCACGGCTCCGGCCCGCCACAACCTGGACACGGCCGGGGCACCGCCAGGTCCAGCGCGGTGTGGACAGCGGCGGGGAGCAGCCGAAGCAGCGGCGGGTGCAGGGTCATGGCGGAAGCCTGGCAACCAGCGCCGGGTCGAGCCAGCCCCGCTGCACGAATGTGGACAACTCCGGGCATGGGGACAACGTCGGGTTCCCGATGGCCACCGCCGCCCGAGGGGTTCGGCAGTTCCACGCCCGCCGACCACGTGGACGAGCCGCTCAGCCGTCAGCTCACCGCTAGTTCGGGAAGAAGAGGCTGCTGGCCATGGGCGCGGACGGGTCGGCAGCTTGCCAGACGCCGTCGGTGAGCGAACCCTTCAGCTCCAGCACCTCCCCCACGGTGCCCTGCTGGCCCACCGTCACGTACAACGTGCCGGAGGACTGCAGGTCCTCACCAGGCGCCTCGGCCGTCGAGTCGACCACCGAGATGGCCACCGAGGTGACATCGCCGTACTGCGAGTCGGTGGTCACCTGGGTCAGGTCGGAGCCATCGGTGTTCAGCTGCTTGAGGGCCCGGTACCCCGGCACGTTGCTCGACACCACCATCAACTTCTCGGCACTCTGGAACACCACCGGCCCGACGTTGGTCAGGTCGGGCCGGAGCTCCCGGAGGTTGGTCACGGTGAGCGCATCAGGTCCCTCGGCCGGCCCGGAGTTGGCCGATCCGGACGTGGCGCCCGCGTCGGGCGTGGCAACCGCCCCCAGGTAGAGCTTGCCGCCGGAGACGATCGCAACCCGGACACCGTCGGGCGAGAGCACCAGCGACGTCACCGCTCCTTTGCCGGCCAGATCGGCCGAACCGACCTTGGCCCGGCTCGCGGTGCCGGTGCCGCCGCTGCCGGTGGTGCTGGTCCGGCTGGTCGACACCTGGTAGATCTCCGGGTTCCGTCCGCCGCCGTTCTGCACCACCCAGACCTCGTCGCCGGACCGGCTGAAGCTGGGCTGGGTCAGCGTGCTGGCCTTGAGCGCGGGAACCGGCTGGTCGTAGGCCGTCGGCTGGCCGATGAGCAGTTGCTGGCTCATCGAGCCGTCGGTGTTGCGGACGGTCGCCACCGCCGCCAGCGTCCTGGTGGCCGCCGACATCGCGCCGGACAGCACCCTGGTATCACCGGAGACGAAGGACCCCATCAGCGACTTCTTGGTCCGCAGGTCGATCACGGTGCCGGTGGCGTCCACCAGATAGGCATCGCTCGCCAGTTCGTCGCCACCGGGCACCCGGTCCGGGCTGAACGAGGCCACCGTCGAGGCCCGGTAGATCGGCTGCTTGGGATCCAGCGGTCGGCCGTTGATGTTGATCGACACCTGGCCGGCGTCGGGTGAGAGCGTCCAGACCAGCTGCGCGGCCAGGGCGTTCTGGTCACTGGCCGTGGGCAGATCGATGTCCTTCAGGTCCACCACCGTCACGCCGGTGCTGTCGGTGGTCGGTTTCGTGCGCAGGGCCGCACCCGTCAACTCCGACTGGGCAGCGCCCTTGAGCACCCCCGCCGGCCCGCGCAGCAGCAGGTTGACCAGCGTCACCACCCGGTCGACGGCCGCCCCGCCCCGGATGATGTAGCGGCGGTCCGGCACCACGACCGAGTTCCCGGCGTCCAGGAAGTACAGCGTGCGCACCGAGAACACGGTGTCGAAATCGCTCTGCCGGATCAGCAGTTCGGCGGGCGGGTCGCTGATGCGCCACTGCCCGTTCTCCTTGACCAGGTGCATCGTCACCTTGTAATCCACGTTCACCGCCGGGTGGTACGCCCGGTCCGGGTCCAGCGTGGCCTGCACCGGCCCACGGACCGAGATGGCGGCGGGGTCCGTGGTCGGGTCGACCCGGAACTGATCGGACAACACGACCACCGACGATGGCTTGGTCTGCCAGGTCTGCGCGGCCTTGGCGGTCAAGTACTGCGACGGCGCGGCATAGGCCGGGGTGGTCCCGGACAGGGTGATCCGGGCCGCGGCGTAGACGAAGCCGCGGACGACGGCGTCGGGTGTCATGCCGGCTTCCGGGGTCACCGGCGCCTGCTGGTTGGATTCGTCCTTGACCTTGCGGACGTCTTCCACCGACCCCGAGGTGGGGATGCCGGAGCAGCCGGCGACGAGCAGCAGGCACAGCAGTGCCAGCACTGCCGGCAGCACGGGTGGAACGACGGGACCCGACCTCGCCCGGGCGCGGGAGCGCGTCATTGGTTGGCCCCGTCCGTGGCGTCGGCGCCGGGCCAGGCGATCAGAGCGCCGGCCGGCAGCGCGCCGGCCAGTCCGTGGTGGTTCCAGTGCCGGGTGTCCAGCGGATCGGTTCCGCCGGCCAGCGGCTCGTCCGCCTCGTCGCCGCCCACCCGCAGCGCCAACGGCGAGGAGTTGACGACGGTGTCCTGCCGCAGCGGCAGGGTCAGCCGGAAGCGGGCGCCGTGCCCGGGTGCACCGGATGCCTGTAGCCAGCCGCCGTGCAACCGGGCGTCCTCCAGCGAGATGGCCAGCCCCAGCCCGGTCCCGCCGGTCTGCCGCTGGCGGGACGGATCGGCCCGCCAGAACCGGTTGAACACCAGGCCGGCCTCGCCCGGCTTGAGGCCGATGCCGTGGTCGGTGACGGTGATCGCCAGTACCGACCCGTCACTGGCCAGCTCTACGTCGACGGTGCCGCCCTCGGCATGGTCGATGGCGTTGTTCAGCAGATTCCGGACGATGCGGTCGACCCGGCGGCTGTCCACCTCGGCGATCACCGGTAGGTCCGGGAAGCTGCGGATGATCCGCACGCCGGCGTTCGCGGCCAGCGGTGCGGCCGCGGAGATACTGGCCGCAACGACCGCCCGGACGTCGATCTGCTCGGCGGCGAGCTCGGCCATGCCGGCGTCGTACCGGCTGATCTCCAGCAGGTCGGCCAGCAGGGTCTCGAAGCGGTCGAGCTCGTTGACCAGCAGTTCGGTGGAGCGACCCAGGTGCGGTGGCAGGTCGTCGCGGCTGTCGTAGAGCAGATCGGCGGCCATCCGCACGGTGGTCACCGGCGTGCGCAGCTCGTGCGAGACGTCGGAGGTGAACCGGCGCTGCAGGTTGCCGAACTCCTCCAGCTGCCGGATCTGGGCGCGGATCGCGTCGGCCATGCCGTTGAACGACCGGGCCAGGGTGGTCAGCTCGATCGGTCCGCGCACCGGCATCCGCTCGGCGAGGTCACCGGCCGCCAGTCGCTGGGCGACGGCGGCGGCCCGGCGGACCGGGCGAACCACCTGCATGGCGACCAGCACCGCGATCAGGGTGAGCGCCAGCGCCAGCGCCGCCCCGCCCAGCAGCAGCGTGTTCTGCACGACGGCGGCGGTGGTCTGCTCGGCGGTCAGCGGGAAGATCAGGAACACCGAGAAGCTGTCGGTGCTGGTCGGGGCGGGTGAGCCGACCACCAGCGCGGGCACGAGGACACCCTCGCGGCGGACCGTCGTGTACTGGTAGGCGATGACCCCGGCGGCCACCCGGACCTGCAGATCCTGCGGCACGTCCAGGACGAACCCCTGCGCCTGGTTGGCACTGCCGTCCGGCCGGCTCTGCACGATGACCGGATCGAAGGCGCCGGTGTTGGTGCCCTGGGCGTTGGAGTCGGTGGCCAGCGCCGGGTTGCCGAGCGCCTGCAGCGTGGTGTCCAGTTGCGAGCGCAGCGACGCGGGGTCGGCGTCGGCGCCCTGCATACCCTTCTGCACGGTCTGCGCGGCCTTCTCGACCTCGGAGACGGCGACGTTCTGCTTGGAGGTGAGCAGGCCCTTGGTGATCTGCTGCTGCAGGATCACCCCGATGCCGAACATGGCGAGGGTCGAGAAGAACAGCGTCACGACGATGACCCGCAGCAGCAGCGAGCGGCTCCAGAACGCCACTGCGGCGCGGAAGCGCGACTCCCGCAACCGGACCAAAAAGGACGGACCCGCGCCCGGCCCCGGCGCGGGCACAGCGCTCACGCGATTCCGGCCTTGTAACCCACACCTCGGACGGTGACGACCACCTCGGGGCGTTCCGGGTCCTTCTCGATCTTGCTGCGCAGGCGTTGCACGTGCACGTTGACCAGCCGGGTGTCCGCTGCGTGCCGATATCCCCAGACCTGTTCCAGCAGCACCTCTCTGGTGAACACCTGCCGGGGCTTGCGGGCCAGCGCCACCAGCAGGTCGAACTCGAGCGGGGTGAGTGGGATGGGCTCGTTGTCCCTGGTCACCTGGTGGCCCAGCACGTCGATCTCGATGTCGGCGACCCGGAGCCGCTCGGCGGTGCCGACGTCGGCGCGGCGCAGACGGGCGCGGATGCGCGCGGTCAGCTCCTTGGGCTTGAACGGCTTCATGACGTAGTCGTCGGCACCCGATTCCAGCCCGAGGACGACGTCGACAGTGTCCGTCTTGGCCGTCAGCATGATGATCGGGATACCGGACTCGGCGCGGATCTCCTTGCAGACATCCAGGCCGGAGGTGCCTGGCAGCATCAGGTCCAACAGCACCAGATCGGGGTGGGTCTCCCGGAACACCTCGAGCGCCTTTGCGCCGTCCCGCACCACGGCGGTGTCGAAACCCTCACCGCGCAGCACGATCGTCAGCATCTCGGCCAGGGCTGGGTCATCGTCGACCACCAGCACGCGGGTTCTCATCCACCCATGGTGTCACCCCGCGGGCCCGGACCGCCGCAGGTCGGAGCAGCGGCGGCCGGAACGATGTGCGGGCGCCACCCCGGTGTAGCCGGCAGTGCCGCTCCGGATGCTGTCGGTGCCCGAGCAGGGACTGTGCCCGGTAGGTCCGTGCAACCATGCAGCGGTGACCTACCCGTCGTATCCGTCCCCCACCGGCCCGAGCGACCAACCCGGCTGGTATCCGCTGCGCCCGCTGAGCACCGGTGAGGTGATCGGCGCCGGTCTCCGCATCGCGACGCGACACCTGGCGGTGCTCGCGCCGATCGCGTTCATCTTCACCCTCGTCGGCGCTGCTGCGAACCTGCTCGTCCTCGCGGCGAAGGGCGTGCTGCGTGCCTATGCGAGCGGCGACCTGACCCGGGTGCCGGAAGGTGCCTCGGCGGAGCAGGCCGCCGAGTTCGTGCGGACCTACTTCTCGGACATCGTTCCCGGGGTGGCCGTCTCGGCGCTCCTGGGATTCGTCGCCGCACCCGTGCTGGCGGGCGTCGCGGCCCCGTTCGCCGCGTTGGCCGCCACCAGCCGCATCGGCACCAACGCGGCCGGACTGGCTCTACTGCGCGGCCGATGGCCGGTACTGCTCGCCGTGGCGGTGGTCGCCGGCCTGGCGCAGGCGGTCGGCTTCGCCCTGCTGGTCGTGCCGGGCATCATCATCTGGTTGATCCTGCTGCCGGCCGGTCCTGCTGCGGCCATGGAAGGCCTCGGCGTGCGGCCGACCATGAGCAGGGCGGCCGTCGTCAGCAAGGGCTTCAAGGGGCGCCTCTTCGGGATCAGCCTGTTGATGGGCCTGATCGTGGGAGCCATCGACTTCGCGCTGGCCGCGATCCTTAACCGGGTCGTCGGCGGCGACGATCCGGTCACCCGCCTGGTGATCACCCAGATCCTGGCGGCGCTGGTCTCGGCTGTGGTGGCGCCATGGAGCGCCGCGGTCACTGCCATTCTCTACATCGACATCCGGATCCGCCGCGAGGGACTGGCCAACGCCCTGCTGGCGGCGAGCCGGCCGACGTACTGGAGCTAGTCGCCTCCCCGCTCCTGGTCGGAGCAACCCGCGGCGGGGCTACTCCAGCAGCTGGGGCAGCACGTCGGCCGGATCGGTGTCCGGCGCCAGCACCGTCCAGGGCGACAGGTACGACTCGGCCGCGAAGCGCCGGTACATCGCGCCGGTCCGCAGCTGCAGCGCGGCGTCGGCCTCGAACCGGTCCAGCGCCCGGTCGTCGTCCAGCGCGGCCCGGCCGCGGGCCCGCTCGCCGGATAGTTCAACCCCGGTGGCCAGCAGGATCTGCCGGTCGGGCCGGGGCAGGTCGAACCGGTCGATCTCCAGCTCGCGCACCCACTGCGGGAAGTCGGTGTCGACATCCGGAGCGCCCAGCCGGGCGGCGCCGTACGCCGCGTTCGAGCTGACGTAGCGGTCCAGTAGCACGAAATCGTTGCGCTGCAACAGCTCTCGGATCTGTGGTGCGGCTGCCCGTCGGTCGAGGGCGAACAGCAGTGCCGGCCCGTAGACGGAATCGGACAGATCACCGAGCCGCCCGTACAGAGCGTCCCGCACCAGGTCGGCGTGCACATCGACGCCGTAACGGGGAAACGCCAGCACCGCGACGGTGCTGCCGTTCGACCTGGCCTGCGCGCAGAGCCTGCGGGTCAGCGTCTGCTTGCCCGAGCCGTCCAGCCCCTCGATGACGATCAGCCGGCCCACGCGCTGCACTCTATCGGCCGGGATGGTGCCGGCCGCCGACGAGCAGCTGCCAGCCCGCGGACAACGGTCAGACGTGCCGCTGCGGCAGTGATTGGATGACGACATGACAGAACCTGCAGCCACCAAGCCAGAAGTCGACTTTCCCACCGGCGAGCCGCCGGCCGAGTTGGCCGTCCGCGACATCACCGTGGGCGACGGCGCCGAAGCCGTGCCGGGCGCCAAGGTTTGGGTGCACTACCTCGGTGTGGAGTACGCCAGCGGCGAGGAATTCGACTCGTCCTGGAACCGCGGCGAGTCCATCGAGTTCCCGCTGCGCGGACTGATCCAGGGGTGGCAGGACGGCATCCCGGGGATGAAGGTCGGTGGCCGCCGGGAACTGGTCATCCCGCCGCACCTGGCGTACGGACCGGCCGGCAGCGGCCACCGGCTCTCCGGGCAGACCCTGATCTTCATCATCGATCTGCTCGACGTCGGCTGACCTGCCGTCCAGCGGTCGACGACCGCGAGCGTGCAGCCACCGGTCGCGTGGAACCGGTGAGTGCACTCTCGCGGTCATCAGGGGACGCCGCTACCGGCAGGACTCAGTAGCGGTAGTGGTCGGCCTTGTACGGGCCTTCGACGTCGACGCCGATGTACTCCGCCTGCTCCTTGGACAGCTTCGTCATCTCGCCGCCGAGAGCCAGCACGTGGATCAGCGCGACCTTCTCGTCGAGGTGCTTGGGCAGCCGGTAGACCTCGAGGTCGTACTCGTTGCGCTTGGTGAACAGCTCGATCTGGGCGATCGTCTGGTTCGCGAACGACGCGGACATGACGAAGGACGGGTGCCCGGTGGCGTTGCCGAGGTTGAGCAGCCGACCCTCGGACAGCACCAGCATGGTCTTGCCGGACGGGAAGGTCCACAGGTGCACCTGCGGCTTGATCTCGATGCGCGAGATGCCGGAAAGGCGCGCCAGTCCGGCCATGTCGATCTCGTTGTCGAAGTGGCCGATGTTGCCCAGCACCGCCTGGTGCTTCATGTTCTGCATGTGGGCGGTGGTGATGATGTCCTTGTTACCGGTCGTGGTGATCACGAAATCGGCCCTGCCGATGGCACTGTCGATGGTCGCGACCTCGAAGCCGTCCATCAGTGCCTGGAGTGCGCAGATCGGGTCGATCTCGGCGATGACGACGCGGGCGCCCTGGCCGCGCAGCGACTCGGCGCAGCCCTTGCCGACATCTCCATACCCCGCGATGAGGGCGACCTTGCCGCCGATCAGCACGTCGGTCGCCCGGTTCAGGCCGTCGATCAGCGAGTGGCGGCAGCCGTACTTGTTGTCGAACTTGCTCTTGGTGACCGAGTCGTTGACGTTGATGGCCGGGAACAGCAGCTCGCCCGCGGCGGCCAGCTGGTAGAGACGCAGCACGCCGGTGGTGGTCTCCTCGGTGACGCCCAGAATCTGCGGTCCGACGGCGGTGTAGTACCCCGGGTCGGTGGCCAGCGAAGTGCGCAGCAGGTCGAGGATGACGCCGTATTCCTCGGAGTCGGACTCGTCCGTCGACGGAACGACGCCGGCGCGCTCGTACTGGACGCCCTTGTGGATCAGCATGGTGACGTCGCCACCGTCGTCCAGAATCATGTTCGGGCCCAGGTGCCGGCCACTCGCTGCATCAACAGTCGGCCAGCGCAACATCTGGTCGGTGCACCACCAGTACTCCGGCAACGTCTCGCCCTTCCAGGCGTATACCGAGACGCCCTTGGGGTCCTCCGGGGTGCCGTAGGGGCCGACGACGGTCGCCGCGGCGGCGTGGTCCTGGGTGGAGAAGATGTTGCAGGACACCCAGCGGACGTCCGCGCCCAGAGAAACCAGCGTCTCGATCAGCACCGCGGTCTGCACGGTCATGTGCAGGGAGCCGGCGATGCGTGCGCCCTTGAGCGGCTGCACCTCGGCGTACTCGCGCCGCAGAGTCATCAGGCCAGGCATCTCGTGCTCGGCGAGGGTGATCTCCTTGCGGCCGAACTCGGCCAGCCCCAGGTCGGCGACCTTGAAGTCAAGTCCACCGATGCGGTCGGCCACCAGGCCGGAAGGTGTCAGCGTTGTTGTCAAGAGTGTGCTCCTCGTGCAGGTCTCGTGCGCCACGCCAGCCGTAGCGCTCCACGGCCGGACTCGGGCGCTCGCCCTGCACCGGACGCCCGGCAACGGGCGTGCATGTCGATCCCAGGATACGCGCTGATAGCCCACCGACGGCACTCCCGGCGCCAGTTCGTCCAGTTCACCAGTTCCGATCTGCCCCGATGTGCCTCGGGCCTGCTGACCGACCCGGATGATCACCGCGATTGGCCCTTTCGGGGCGCAGCGCGCCCAGCGACGGCCAGGGACAGTGATCAACCCGCTCCGGACGACCCTGGCGCAGCTTCGACGGCGACCGGCTTGCGCGCCGCGCCGGAGGTGATGCCGGCCAGGGCGACGAGCAGGAGCACCAGCAGCAGCGCGTGCAGCAGGCCGATGTGCCCGCCCAGGAAGCCGATCGACGGCGGCCCGACCAGGAATGCGAAGTACCCGATGGTGGCCACCGCGCTGACCCGGGCCGCCGCACCTTGCGGATCATCCGCCGCGGCCGACATGCCGACCGGGAAGCCGAGAGCCGAACCGAGCCCCCAGCAGATGACGCCCAACGTCGCGACCACCGCGCTGGGCACGAAGATCACCACCAGCAGCCCGAACGTCGCCAGCGCGGCGGACACCCGCAGCACCGGAACCCGGCCGAACTTGTCCAGCAGCACGACGCCGGCGATCCGGCCCACCGTCATGGCGGCGACGAAGATGCCGAAGACGAAGGCCCCGGTGGCATTGGCGACATGGTGGCCGTCGACCATCGCCAGCGCCAGCCAGTCGTTGGCCGACCCCTCGGCGAAGGCCATGCCCAGGATGATCAGCCCGATCAGCAGCGTGCGGCGTTCCCGCCAGATCACCAGTCGACTCCGCCAGCCGCCGGCCGGTTCGCCGTGCTCGCCAGAGCCGCCCTCGGACGCCGGGGCGTCGGGGTGCGGCTGCAGATGGCGCACCGCGTACAGCACCGCCACCACGGTGACGGCGGCGATCACGCCCAGATGGATGGCTATCGCGATGCCGGCCAACTCGGCCAGCGCACCGAGCCCAGCGCCGACGACCGTGCCGATGCTGAACGCGGCGTGGAAGAGCGGCATCACGGTGCGGCCGAGGGCCCGTTCGTTCGCCGCGCCCTCCACGTTCATCGCGACGTCGCACATCCCGGTGCCGGCACCGAAGAGGGCCAGCCCGGCGACCACCATGACGGGGGTGGAGAACAGCGTCGCGCCCAGCCCGGTGATCAGCAGCCCGATCGCGCCGCCGATCACCGAACCGGCGATGGTGCGGACCGACCCGAGAGCGGCCAGGACGTGGGCGGAGAACACCAGACCGACGATCGAGCCGGCCGCCAGGGCGAAGACGATCCAGCCCATCTGCTGCGTGGTGGCGTGCAGCGAGTCGCGGATCGCCGGCGTCCGGGACACCCAGCTGGACAGGCCGAGCCCGCCCAGACTGAAGATGATGAACACCGCATTGCGCCATCCGACGACCTGCTGATGGGTCAGCTCGGGCGTCGCCGTCGGCAGCCCGTTCTTCGTCATCGAGATTCCATTCCGGTGGTGTGGTAGCGGCGGTCGAATCGATTCGATACCGTGATGACCAAGATAGCGAGCGGCTTCGACCCGGTCAACCGATTGCCCGGCACGGCCGTGTCCAACGAGGAGCTCGTCCAGCGCCGGAAGGAGGGGCCAACGTGACGGACTCCGCTGTGCACCCGGCCCGGCCGACCGTGGAGAAGCGCCCGACCCTGGCCGCGGTCGCCGCGCTCGCCGGCGTGTCGGTGTCGACCGCCTCGCTTGCCTTCAGCGGCTCCGGGCCGGTGTCCGCGGCCACCCGCGAGCGGGTGCTGGCGGCTGCTGACGAGCTCGACTACGCCGGTCCCGACCCGCGCGCCCGGTCGCTGCGCCAGGGCCGCTCGGGCATCATCGCCGCGGTCTTGGAAGAGACTGTGCTGCAGGCCTTCCGGGATCCGGTGAAGATCGCCTTCCTGGACGGCATCGCCCAGGAGATCGCCGGTTCGGGCTGGGCGCTGCTGCTGATCCCAGGTGCCGGCGGGCAGCCCGCCCCCGGGCCGACGGCGCTGGAATCGGCGACGATGGATGCCGTGGTGCTGCTGGGCTGCAGCCCGCACATCAGCGAGTCGATCGCCATCACCCGGCGACGGTCCATCCCGATCGTGGCGCTCGGCAGCACGCCTTTCGACGACGTGCTGTCGGTCACCCTCGACGACCGCGCCGCCACCGTCACCCTGGCCCGACACCTGCACGAGCGCGGTCACCGCCGCGTGGCGGTGGTCGCACTACCGCTGGAGGAGACCCGGGAGCGTGGCTGGCTGACGCCGGAATGGGAGGCCAGGGCCACCATCGCCACCCCGATCGACCGGCTGGCGGGCGCCCGCGAGGTGTTCCCGGACCTCACCGCGGTGGTCTCCGGCGGCAGTCTGGTCGACGAGGGACTCCTTGCCGGGCGCGAACTACTGGCCGGGCCGGGGCGGCCGACGGCGGTGATCGCGCAGAGCGATCTGCTGGCGGCCGGGGTGATCCGCGCAGCCCACGAGCTGGGGCTGCGGGTACCGGAGGACGTCAGCGTGGTCGGGTTCGACGGCATCGGACTCGACAACGTCATCGCCCAGGACCTGACCACGATGGTGCAGCCGGCCGCCGAACAGGGCGCGACCGCCGGGCGGATGGTGCTGGACATGCTGGTCGACGGCCACCCGGTCGCCGCCTGCTTCACCAGCGTCTTTCACCTGGGGAACACCACCGCGCCGCCCGCCGCCTCCTAGCAGTACTTCCCGGATCGGTGCGGCAGCTGTCCAGCCGGTCCGCTCTGGCCGGACGGCTTCAGCGGGACCTCCCCCAGCCGGCAACCCGACCACCGAACTGCACCAGGAGCCGACCGTCCACGACGGCCACCGCAGGCAGCCTGCGACGGCGGACCTCGCCGGTAGAACCGATCGACCACTGCAGCCGACGTCCCAGCAACTCCGCCCGGGCGGCAGCCGGCAGCTCGTGCCGCTGGTCCAGGTAGCAGGCGAAGGCGAAGCCGTCCCGCCAGCCGCCGGCCGTGGGCCGCTCGGCCGCCCACTGACTGAAGGTCGGCAGGAACCGGCTGTCCAGGCCCGTGCGGAGCATCGGCCAGGACCGCGCCACTTCCCCGGACCGCTTCCGCAGCAACGCTTTCCGAGCCACGTCAAGCCGGATGGTGTCGAATCCGGCCGGCGCCGGACCGGTGCCGGTGATCGCCGCGACCAGCGCCGCCTGCGCGCGTTCCAGCTCGGTGCTCATCTTCGAACTACTCCTGTGTCAACCGACCCGCGCGTGCCGGCTGTAGTCGGCGATCGCGTCGAGCTCGGCGCGCAGCTCGTCGGCCGGCGGATAGGCGCCGTCGCGCTCCAGCATCACCGCGGGCGGCTGCGACCGCTGCGTCAACTCGCCGAGCAACTCCAGTACCGCCTGCGGGATCGGATCCGTATGGGTGTCGTGGTAGATCCCGTCGCCGTCCGGCCCCTCCGACCCACCGGCCATGTGCACGTAGGCAATCCGGTCGAGCGGTAGCTGTCCGAACAGCGCGGCCGGATCCCCGCCGCGGTTGCGCGCGTTGGCGTGGACGTTCGCCACGTCCAGCAGCAGCAGCGCGCCGGTCCGGTCGAGAATTTCGGTCAGGAACTGACCCTCGGTCAACTCGTCATCCGGCCAGTCGAAGATCGCTGCGATCGGCTCCAAGGCCAGCGGCACATCCAGCTCGGGCATCAGCATGGCGACGTTCCGGACGACGGCGTCGACGGCAGCCCGGGTCCTGGGAAGGGGCAGCAGATGGCCGGCCTCCACCCCGCCGGCCCGGACGAAAGCCACGTGCTCGCTGACCAACGGCGCACGCACCGTCGCCGCCGCGGCGGCGAACTGGGTGATCCGGTCCTGCTCCAGCGGCTGCGCCCCGCCCAGGGAGAGCCGGGTGCCGTGGGCGACGACCGGGACGCCGCGGTCCATCAGCTCGCCGAGCAGTGCCGGCGGGGTAGCGCCGATCGACTCGGCCACCACCTCGACGAATCCAAGCCTCGGTAGCGACCGGATGAATCCGCTGATCTCCGGACGCCAGCCGATACCCACGCCGGACAGGATCCGCGTGCTGGTCGTCATCCGCCGCACCCCCCGCCGCCGCAGCTCGACCCGCCGCCACTGTCGCCGCCGCCGCTGGACCCACCGCCACTGTCGCCGCCGCCCGACCCGCCGTCGCCCCAGCCAGAGCCGAACCCGCCGCCGCTGTCGGACCCGAACCCGCCGCCGGTCGACCGCGGGATGGCGGCCTCGGCGGCGAAGACCGGATCGAAAGCGAACATCGACGTCGCGCCGAACAGTGCCACTGACAGCCCGGCACCGTATGGGCCGTAGGTGGTCCACGACGGGTTGGACGACCCGCGCAGGTGGTCGTTGGCGGCCCGCAGCCGCCGCAGCGTTGCCGCGCCGGCAGCAGTTCTGTTGGATGTCAGCACCCGCAGCAGCATGCCGATCACCCCCAGCACCACCATGACGATCAGCAGGTTGCCGAACGGGCGGAAAATGAAGATGCCGGCCATCACCCGGGCGACTCCGATCAACTCGAGCACCACGATCAACCGTTTGCTCAGCCGCAGCGCCCGGGCCTGTTGACGGCTGCGCACGAGGCCCGCTGTCTCGAGCCGGTCCTGCAGCCGGTCCAGCTCGACCCGCACCCTGGGGTCGGCCAGCACAGTGGAGGTGCGGGTACCGGAAGCCGCGACATCCAGAATGACCTGTTGCAGCGGTGACACCGCGATCCCCCACTGCCCGGTGGCGCAGATCCGTCCGGAACCATTGCCGGTGATCAGGCCCAGCGCGCGCAAGGCGGTCATCGCGGCGTAGTAGGCCTGCGGCCGACCGCCGGCGAGGTAGCCGGCTGCTTCCGGATCCAGCTCGCCGACCGATTCCGCGCGCCGCCCGGTCAGGGCGGACACCGTCAGGAAGACGGCGACCACGACCACCACGGCAGCGGCGATGGAGTAGTAGAGCAGGAAGGTGGGTCCGGGAATGCCCCAGGTGTTACCCGCGCCGTACACACCCATCGAGGCGAAGCGGGTCATGTCGTACTCCCTTCGTCCGGTCCTGCCAGTGTGACTCGCCGAGGTGCCGTTCGGATCCCTTCCTGCGCCGGTAGTGCGGTCCTGACCGGAGGCGCCTGCGGACCGGCGCCGGACTGCGCCCCGTCCGCCCGGACCGACGTACGGGCCAGGTCGACGAACGCCTCGACATCCGGATGGACGGCGGTCCGCGGCCAGACCAGCCAGACCGGGAGATCGGGTACGTCGATGACCGGCACGAAGCGAACTCCCGGGTGCGGGTGGGTGATCGCCGTCGACTCCGGCGTCAGGCCGACGGCACCGCCCGCGGCGATGACGGCCAGCCACTCGTCGATGTTGTCGACGGCGATGGTGCGCACCGGCCGGGCCTGCGCCGGCCACAGGTCGAGCGTCGTGGTGCCCATCGACGGCGTCCATACCAGTGTTTCCTGCGCGAGCCGACCGAGCGCGACCTGGTGTGCACCGGCCAGGGGGTGATTGGTGGGTACCGCGGCCAGCCGGCCCTCGGCGAACAGCACTTCCGCGACGAAGGCCGCAGCGGGCCGGTCGCCTCGGATGACCGCCAGGTCGGCTGCGCCCGTCCGCAGGCCGGCCAGGCGTTCGTCGATGCGGTGCACCTCGACGGGACGGTCGGGATGCAGCTCACGCCACGCCCGCAGGATGGCAGTGGTGTACCGGCCCAGCGCGGCCCAGGAATACCCGATCCGCAGCGGCCGCACCCGGCCGGTCGCCGCGCTCACCACCGCGTCGAGAGCCCGCAGGGCGTCCACCGCCGCCGACCTGGCCGCTTCGCCCGCCGCCGTGAGTGCGACCGAGCGAGTAGTGCGGTGAACCAGCACCACGCCCACGATCTGCTCGAGCTGGGCGAGCGTCCTGGACACCGCCGACTGGCCGACACCGAGCGCGATGGCGGCATCGGTGAACGTGCCCTCGTCGGCCAGCGCGACAAGGGCACGGAGATGGCGGGCCTCGAGACCATTCATGCACGCACAGCATAGATCGGTGGATACGCGCATTTCTGCAGTGCGGGTGCGCGGCTCTACGTTTCTCCGGTGACCGTTGCCTCCACCGTTGACGCCGCCCGGCGTCGCGCCGCCGCGAGGTCCGGCGGTTCCGTCGCCGGCACCGGTCTGGCAGTCGCCAGCGTCGGGTCCGTCCAGTTCGGCGCCGCGCTGGCGTCCACCCTGTTCCCGGTGGTGGGACCCGTCGGCACGGTCGGTCTGCGGCTCACCGTGGCGGCGATCGTGCTCGCCGTCACCAACCGGATCTGGCGGGTGCGGTGGCAACGCAGCGAGCTGAAGCTGGTGGTGCTGTTCGGCGGTGTGCTGGCCACGATGAATACCAGCCTGTACCTCGCCTTGGACCGACTGCCGCTGGCGACCACCATTACGCTGGAGTTTCTCGGGCCGCTCGCCGTCGCCATCGGGACGGCCAGTTCCCGCCGGGAACGGTGGTGGGTGCTGCCCGCGGGCGCGGGGGTGGCACTGCTCGGCGGCACGTTGCGGCTCGACGACCTGCTGGGCGTGGTGTTCGCGCTGAGCGCCGCCCTCTGCTGGGCGTGCTACATCCTGCTGTCCCGGAGGCTGGGCCGCTCGGCCGGCGGGCAGGCCGGCTTGGCCCTGGCCACCGTGCTCGGTGCGGTGGTGATGCTGCCCATCGGGATGGTGACGGCGGGGTCGCTGCTGTGGCATCCGTCGACGCTGGCGCTGGGCCTGGCCGTCGGCGTGCTGTCCTCGGCCCTGCCCTATTCGATGGACATGATGGCGCTGCGCCGGCTGCCGACCGCTGTGTTCGGCGTGCTGACCAGCCTCAATCCAGCCGTCGGTGCACTGGCCGGCTGGCTGGTGCTGTCCCAGCAGCTGCCCTGGGAGGGGCTGGCCGGCGTCGCGCTGGTGATCGTGGCCGGCGCGGGGATCACGCTGGGCACCCGGCGCGCCTGAGCGGTCGCACCCGGGCCGACCGGCAGCCGGCGGGCGGGCCACGAGCGCACACCGCGCTCACGAGCGCAAATGCGGCGCGCGCAGCTCAACGAAACGCGCTCGTCGGCGCGGGCGCGCTTTCGGCGCGGGTAGAGCTACGACCGCTCAGCTGGTGATGGCGCCGAATGCGGCCGAGCCGACCAACTTCGAGTACTTGGCAAGCACCCCGCGCCTGTAACTGTGGTCCAGCGGTGTCCAGCCCGTCCGGCGCTGCTGCAGTTCATCGTCGTCCACCAGCAGATCCAACGACCGTCCGGCGATGTCCACCCGGATCCGGTCACCCTCGCGGAGGAAGGCGATCGGTCCGCCGTCGACCGCCTCCGGCGCGATGTGGCCGATGCACAGGCCGGTGGTGCCGCCGGAGAACCGGCCGTCGGTCAGCAGCAGCACATCCTTGCCGAGCCCTGCGCCCTTGATCGCCGCGGTGATCGCCAGCATCTCCCGCATGCCCGGGCCGCCCTTGGGACCCTCGTACCGGATGACGATCACGTCGCCGGCGTCGATCTGCCCGTCGCGCAGGGCGTCCATCGCGGCCCGCTCCCGCTCGAACACCCGGGCCGGCCCCTCGAAGGTGGCCAGGTCGAAACCGGCCGTCTTGACCACGGCGCCGTCCGGGGCGAGCGACCCGTGCAGGATGGCGATGCCGCCGGTCTTGTGCAGCGGGTTGTCGAGCTTGCGCAGCACCTCGCCGTCGAGGTCGGGCAACTCCAGGGCGGCAAGGTTCTCGGCCAGTGTCCGCCCGGTGACGGTCAGCGCGTCGCCGTGCAGCAGGCCCGCGTCCAGCAGCGCCTTCATGACCACCGGAATGCCGCCGACCCGATCCATGTCGTTCATCACGAACCGGCCGAACGGCTTGAGGTCGCCCAGGTGCGGCACGCCATCGGCGATCCGGTTGAAGTCGTGCAGCGTCAGGTCGACCTCCGCCTCATGGGCGATGGCGAGCAGGTGCAGCACCGCGTTGGTCGACCCACCGAGGGCCATCACCACCGCGATCGCGTTCTCGAAGGCCTTCTTCGTCATGATGTCCCTGGCGGTGATACCGAGGGCGATCAGGTTGACGACGGCCTCGCCGGAGCGGTGGGCGAAGAAGTCGCGGCGCCGGTCGGCGGCCGGCGGGGCGGCCGATCCGGGCAGCGACATGCCCAGTGCCTCGGCCGCCGAAGCCATCGTGTTGGCCGTGTACATCCCGCCGCAGGCGCCCTCGCCTGGACAGATGGCGCGCTCGATGCGCCCCAGATCGGTCTCGGTCATCTTGCCGGCGCGGCAGGCGCCGACCGCCTCGAACGCGTCGATCAGCGTGACGTTCTTCTCGGTGCCGTCCTCCAGCTTCACCCAGCCCGGGGCGATGGTGCCGGCGTAGAGGAACACCGACGCCAGGTTCAGCCGGGCGGCGGCCATCAGCATGCCGGGCAGCGACTTGTCGCAGCCGGCCAGCAGCACCGACCCGTCCAGCCGCTCGGCCTGCATCACGGTCTCCACCGAGTCGGCGATGACCTCGCGGGACACCAGAGAGAAGTGCATGCCCTCGTGACCCATCGAGATCCCGTCGGACACCGAGATGGTGCCGAATTGCAGGGGATAGCCCTGGGCCGCGTGCACGCCCTCCTTCGACGCCTGCGCCAGCCGGTCGAGCGACAGGTTGCACGGGGTGATCTCGTTCCAGGAACTGCCGATGCCGATC
>CAXSEW010000019.1:0-17425 GCA_964236185.1 uncultured Nakamurella sp.
ACGACGCCGAGCTCTGTATCGACGTCCTCGCCGCCGGAGTTCAGCACCAGCTCCGCGATGGTGCCGGCCACCGTCCAGGCCAAGAGTGTGCGGTTCCCGACGATCGTGGCCGGCGCCATGCAGGAGGTGTTGTTTGCCGGGTTCGCCAGGAACGAGCCGGTGACCGTCACGCTGTACTCCGCGCCCCAGTCACTGCCGGCGACGCGGGCCGATCAGGACGGCGTGGTCAAGATCGACTTCACGGTGCCGGCCGACCTCGAGCCCGCCACCCATCTGCTGCGCGTGGTCGGACAGACCTCCAAGGTCACCGGGGTCGCGTCCTTCATCGTGACTGCTCCGGTGGTGTCCAGTGCTCCCGTCGTCGTGCCCAGCAAGCCGGTCACCACCAGCGCCGCGCTTTCGTCCGCAGCGGTCAGTTCCGCAGTGGCTTTGCCCGCGCTGTCCTCGGCCTCGTCGGCTGCTTCCACCGCTCCGGTGAGCAGCGCCACCGTCCCGGTCCCGCCGCCGGCGTCGTCCGGTCGTGCGGTGTGGCCCTGGTACGCGCTGGGCGCCCTGCTGCTGATCCTCCTCGGAGTGCTCGCGTACCTGTTGAACCGCAGATCCCGGCTGGCGGCCGAGCGGCGGGACAACGACGCGCTGTTGGCCGACGCGGTTGCCGCCGAGCACGAGCGGAGCTTCGATGCGATCGCCCGGGCCAACGCCGAAGGGCCGACCGCGTACCTGGGCGGAGCCGGACCGGTCGCCGTACCGATTCCGCCGCCGGCCGGTAGTTACAGCGGGTATCGCCCGGGCGAGCACGGGCTGCTCTCCGGTCGGGACAACCCGGACGGTCCCGGTCTGCTGTCCGGGACCGGCTACCGCGCGCTGCCGCCGGTCGACCAGCCGACGACCTACCTGCCTGACGAGCGCACGACGAGGTTGCCCGACGAACGCCCGACACTCCTCCCGGGCGACGACCCGGCCGGGATCCCGGTGACGGGCAGCCGGCGACCCGACGACGACGCAGCGGCCGGGCCGGCAACGGGCACCTGGCGGCCGGACTTCGACGACGATCCGGCGGCCGGGCCGGCATCAGGAACCTGGCGGCCGAACTTCGACGACGCCGATGATGGCGACCCGCCGCGCGCTGAACCGCAATCAGGATCGGGCGAACGCCCGGACGGAGACGAGCCGGACGGCCCGGCCGCCGGCGGGCGGCACAGCCGACCCAGCTGACCGCGCGGCTGATCGGCGCGGGCCACACGGTTCGCGAGTGGGCAGCCACCGGTGTCTGGCGACCGGTCAGCGCCCGCTCGCCAGACCACGCTGGCGACTCCGCTCAACCTGGCGGGCAGCGTTCCGCGAGTGGGCAGCCACCGGTGTCTGACGACCGGTCAACGCCCGCTCGCCAGACCACGCGGCGACTCCGGCCGGCCCAGCGCAGCAGCTAGGGGTGCGTCATCGACAGCACGTCGAGGGCTGCGTCCAGCTGCTCGGCAGTCAGCGTGCCGTCGGAGACGTGACCGCGCTCGGTGACCACGCTCTTGATCGTCTTGCCTTCGCGCAGTGCCTGCTTGGCGACCGAGGCGGCCTCCTCGTACCCGATGTACTTGTTCAACGGCGTGACGATGGACGGCGACGACTCCGCGTAGACCCGGCACCGCTCCTCGTCCGCCTCGATGCCGACGATGCACCGGTCGGCGAGCAGCCGGGTCACCGAGGCGAGCAACCGGATCGACTCCAGCAGGTTGCGCGCGATCACCGGCAGCATGACGTTCAGCTCGAAGGAGCCGGTCGTGCCGGCGAAGGCGACCGTGGCGTCGTTGCCGATGACCTGCGCGGCCACCATCGCGGTGGCCTCGGGCAGCACCGGGTTGACCTTGCCGGGCATGATCGAGGACCCCGGTTGCAGGTCGGGCAGGTGAATCTCGGCAAGACCGGCGCGCGGCCCGGAGCCCATCCAGCGGATGTCGTTGCAGATCTTCACCAGCGCGACGGCGATGCTGCGCAGCTGGCCGGACGTCTCCACCAGCCGGTCGCACGAGCCCTGCGCCTCGAAGTGGTTGCGGGCCTCGGCGAACGGCAGGCCGGTCCGCTGGGCCAGCTCAGCAATGACCGCCGGGGCGAATCCGGGCGGGGTGTTGATGCCGGTGCCGACGGCGGTGCCGCCCAGTGGCAGCTCCGCCAGCCGCGGCAGACTGGAGGTCAACCGGTCGATGCCGCCGCGGATCTGCGCCGCGTAGCCGCCGAACTCCTGGCCCAGGGTCACCGGCGTGGCGTCCATCAGGTGGGTGCGACCGGACTTCACCACGGCCGACCAGGACGCGGCCTTGCCCTCCAGCGAGGTCGCCAGGTGCTCGAGCGCGGGAATGAGATCGACGACGACGCCTTCGGTCGCCGCGACGTGGATCGAGGTCGGGAAGACGTCGTTGGAGGACTGCGAAGCGTTGACGTGATCGTTGGGGTGCACCTTGCGGCCGAGCTGCTCGGTGGCGAGGGTCGCCAGCACCTCGTTGGTG
Source organism: uncultured Nakamurella sp. (assembly GCA_964236185.1). Taxonomy (GTDB): domain Bacteria; phylum Actinomycetota; class Actinomycetes; order Mycobacteriales; family Nakamurellaceae; genus Nakamurella. The sequence continues at coordinate 2,499 of CAXSEW010000019.1, forward strand.
TTCATGTTCGAGCTGGTGCCGGAGCCGGTCTGGAAGACATCGATCGGGAAGTCGTCGTCGAACTGGCCGTCGGCCACCCGGTCGGCTGCGTCGCCGATGGCGGCCGCCACGTCGGCGTCCACGACGCCGAGGTCGGCGTTCACCGCTGCTGCTGCCGCCTTGATCTGGGCCAAGGCCCGGATCTGACTGCGCTCCAGACCGCGGCCGGAGATGGGGAAGTTCTCCACCGCCCGCTGGGTCTGCGCCTGGTAGTGGGCCGATGCCGGGACGCGCACCTCGCCCATGGTGTCGCGTTCGATGCGGTAGTCGCCGGTGGTGTCGAGGGTCGCCGTATCCGCGGATGGGAACGCGCCGTTGTGTTCTGCCATGCATCAACGCTAGTGGTGCCCGATCAAGGGCGAGCACCTCCGCAGCGCTATCTGCGTCACAGCTGTTCGGGAGTCCGGGAGGGCGACGAGCACGCCGGACGCTGCTGCGGTGGCTGCGGTCGGTGGACGCCCGACACCCCGATCCAACCCGTGACAGCATGGGAAGCGTGGCTGATCGCAAGAACAAGACCCTCCGCGACATGAGCATCTCGATGGGTGTCATCGTCGCGTTGGCGCTGGTCTTCTCCCTGCTCAACGGCGGCTTCTCCTTCTCGCCGGGCAAGGCATCCGGTGGCGACAACCCGACCGCCGACGTGCAGGGCGGATTCGCGACGGCCGGCCGCGTCACCGGTTTCACCGTCGTCGTGCCCACGGCTGTACCCGCCGCGTGGCACGGCAGCTCGTTCTCGCTGAGTCCGGCACCAGGCACCGCCGACGCGCCGCCGACGGTTCGCGGCGGGTGGCTGACCGAAACCGGTAGCTACATCACCCTCATCGAGTCCTCCGGCGCCCCGCCGGCCGTGCTGACTGCCGAGATCGGCGCGCCCGCCACCCAGACCACCGGCTCGGTGACCGGGGGCGGCGCGCAGTGGGCCACCGGCCCCGGCGTGCGAAAGGAAGTCGCCTGGTCCCGCGTTGCGGGCGGCGTGACCTACGTGATCACCGGCAACGCTTCGCCCGAGGACTTCCAGCTGCTGGCCTCCGCGGTGGCCGGGGCCTGACGCCTGCCTATTCCTGATCCGCCCATTCCTGATCCGCCTATTCCTGATCAGCGCGGGCTAGCGCCGACTCCACCCGCTCCCTGGCGTTGTCCAGGAACCGGCTGCACACCGAGGCCAGGTGTTCGCCGCGTTCCCACAGCGTGAGTGACTCGTCCAGGCTCAGACCGCCGGCTTCGAGTTTGTGCACGACCGCGGCCAGCTCGTCCCGGGCCAGCTCGTAGGTCGCCACCTCGGTGGTGACGTTGTCGGTGCCCGAGTCAGGGCCGGCGTCCTGTGGTGCGCCAGCCGCCCGCTTCCCGGGCGCCGCTTGCGATGCCGATTCCGTCACTTGCCGCCCTTCCTCGTCCTGTCCGCGGTGGCTGTGCGGTTCATGTCGGCCGCTCGGTGCGCGTCGGCGGCAACGTTCGCGCCGGCCGTGGTGGCCCCACCGGCCGTGCCGTCCGCGCCGGCTGCGACGGCCGGGTCCGGGCCGTTGCTGGTGGCCAGTATGGCGCCGTCGGCGACCCGGATCCGCAGGTTCGTGCCGGTCGTTCCCTGCTGCACCGATCGCAGGATGTGCGGCCCGACCTGCACCACCGCGTATCCCCTGGCCAGGGTGGCCGCAGGACCCAACGCCACCAGTTGCGATCGGCGATGGGCGAGGTCGCGACCGATGCCGTCGAGGGTCGACGCCACCACCGCCCGGCCGCGCTGCCGGACGCGAACCACCTGATCCGAGCGCTGCTCGATGGGCGACAGCGGATCTCGAAGCACGGTGGCGGAGGTCAGCCGGGACAGCCGGGCGGTTTCGGTGTCCACCCAACCGGTCAGCGCCCGGCGAGCCCGGGCCCGGAGCTGCTCGACGGCACGGTTCTCGGCCGCCGCATCCGGAACTACCCGCTTGCCCGCATCGGTGGGCGTGGAGCAGCGGACGTCGGCGACGTCGTCGACGATCGGGTGGTCGGGCTCGTGCCCGATGGCGGACACGACCGGCGTCCGGCACTGGGAGACGGCGCGGCACAGAGCTTCGTCGGAGAACGGCAGCAGGTCTTCCACGCTGCCGCCGCCCCGCGCCAGCACGATCACGTCCACGTCGGGCGCCTTGTCGAGTCGCTGCAGTGCCTCGATGATCTGCGGCACGGCCGTGACCCCCTGGACGGCGGTGTTCTCGATGCGGAACCGCACCGCCGGCCAGCGCGCACGGGCGTTGGCCAGCACGTCGGACTCGGCGGCACTGGCCCGGCCGGTGATCAGCCCGACGGTGCGCGGCAGGAACGGTAGCGTTTTCTTCCGGGCAGCTGCCGTCAGCCCCTCGGCGGCGAGCAGGCGCCGCAGGCGTTCCAGCCGGGCCAGCAGTTCACCCAGACCGACAGGGTGGAGCTGGTCGACCCGGAACGACAGCGACCCGCGAGCGGCGTAGAACTCGAACTGGCCGTGCACCACGACCCGGGAGCCTTCGGCGGGCGGTGTCGGCAGTGCCGCGATCAGCGCTTTCGAGCAGGTGACCGACAGCGACATGTCGACGGACGGATCGCGGAGGGTGAGGAAGACGGTGGCGCCGGGCCGGATGCTGAGCTGGGCGATCTGGCCCTCGATCCAGGCAGCCGGCGCCTTGGCGATGTAGTCGACCATGCGCTGGGTCAGTGCGCGCACCGGCCATGGGTTCTCCCGGCTGGTCTCGGCGGCGCGCAGCGGCCGGCCCGGAGCCGGGGTGCGGAGTTCTGGCCCCGTCACCGGTCTTCGTGCTGCAGAGTCATCAGGCGGTTACCCAGCAGCGTCAGGTACGCCGCCCTGTTCGGCCCGGCTTCCTCCTGCGCCAACAGCGCCTGCACATCGGCGACGCTCATCTGCTGGGTGCGTTCCTTGAGCTCCGCGATGGTGAGCTTGTGGTCACTCCTGACTGTGTTCCGGCCGCGGGCCCGGCTGGTGGTGGTGCGGCGCGCATTCGCCACCGTCGGCGCGACATCGGCGATGTCGGTGACATCGGTGACGACCACGTCGCCCGGAGTGCCGCCGACCAAGGCCGCGGCAGCCCCGCCAGTCGCGGCAGCCCCGCCAGTCGCGGCAGCCCCGCCGGTGACGGCGGCCGCCCCGCTGGTGAGGGCCGCGGGCGGCGCTGTGGGACCGACGACGAATCCGGCGGCGGTCGGCACCGTCTCACCGGGGCCGGTGGTGCCGGGCTCGGGAGTATCGACGATGGGGGTGCCGTCCAGCAGCGTGACCGCCGGTCCGCCATCGCTCGGGGCGGAACTGTCGCGCGAAACCGTTGCGTCAGCAACGGATCCGGGCGTCCGCCTCACTGCCGGTACGTCGTCCTCGTCCTCGTCGAATGTCGCCCACTCCGGATTTTCCTGCGACCTGCCGGTCAGCGGCGCGAGAAGTTCGTCACCCCGGGTGGCGAGCTCGGCCAGCTCCTGCTGGATCCGCATGGACGTCCGGAGCGCCTGACCGGCGAAGGTGACCGCGATGGACGGCAACTCGGCGGGCAGGGCGGCGGCGCGGTCGATCGCCGTGCCCAGCAGACCGGCGGCGAGGCGAATCCCGAAGGGCAGAGTGAAGGCCATGACGACAAGGGTGCCCCATCCGGCGACCGGCGCAACCTGCGGGTCGCTGCTCCCCGCTACGCGTCCCGGTCTTCGACTCGAATTCTCGCGGCACCCGTGCCGCCTACCATGGGGGACATGAGCACCGCCCCCACCAAACGAGTACTGCTGGCTCGCCCGCGAGGTTACTGCGCCGGCGTCGACCGCGCGGTGGTGACCGTCGAGAAGGCGCTCGAGCAGTACGGCGCCCCGGTCTACGTACGGAAGCAGATCGTGCACAACAAGCATGTGGTGGCCACTCTCGAAGCGCGCGGCGCCATCTTCGTCGAGGAGACCGAGGAGGTGCCCGAGGGCGCATTGGTCGTCTTCTCCGCACACGGCGTCTCGCCGGCCGTTCACGAGGAAGCAGCCAAGCGCGACCTGCGGGTGATCGACGCGACCTGCCCGCTGGTCACCAAGGTGCACAAGGAGGCCAAGAAGTTCGCCTCCGAGGGATACGACATCCTGCTGATCGGCCATCGCGGGCACGAAGAGGTCGAGGGCACCCAGGGCGAGGCGCCCGATGTCATCCAGCTGGTCCACGATGTGGCCGACGTCGACGCGGTGTCCGTCAAGGACCCGGAGAAGGTCATCTGGCTGTCGCAGACCACGCTGTCGGTCGACGAGACCCTGCAAACGGTCGACCTGCTGCGCCGGCGCTTTCCGCTGATGACCGCGCCGCCCAGCGACGACATCTGCTACGCCACGCAGAACCGCCAGGAGGTGGTCAAGCAGATCGCCGACGACTGCGACCTGGTGATCGTGGTCGGTTCGCAGAATTCGTCCAACTCGGTGCGCCTGGTCGAGGTGGCCCTCGACGCCGGAGCGCGCAGCGCCCACCTGGTCGACTTCGCGTCGGAGATCGACGAACGGTGGCTGGACGGCGTGTCGACGGTAGGGGTGACGTCCGGAGCATCGGTACCCGAGGAACTGGTCGACGCGGTGCTGGCGTGGTTGGCCGCCCGCGACTACGCCGACGTGCAGGAGTTCACCGCCGCGACCGAAACGCTGACCTTCTCGTTGCCGAAGGAATTGCGCAGAGATCTGCGGCCCGCCACCAGCAGCTGAGCGGGGCGTGGCACGGCTCAGACGTGCGCGCGCTGCGGCTCCGGCTCTGCGGCAACTCGCCGTAGCGGCTGGGCGAACAGGCGGATGACGCACAGCACCACTGCGACAGCGGTGCCGACCACCATCGTCGGGAAGGTATTGACCACCTTGATCAGCGTGATGGTCATCCGCTCGGACGACATCAGCCGGAGCGCGATGAAGATGACGACGATCACCACCAGTGGCGGCTGCACCAGCGCGGTGAAGATCGATGCGCGCCGCACCAGGAGCGCGGCGAGCGCCACACCGGCCACGAAACCGACCTTGAACCCCCAGGACGGAGTGCCGGACACCAGGCCGTCGATCGTTGCGCCCAGCGCGGTGAGGACGAGGGCCACCAGCACCGCACCCCACGACGGGATGCCGGCGATGGTGCGCATCGCCGACGCGTTGGGCAGGGTCGGCCGAGCTGACGGGGGTCGACGGGCGCTCGTGTTCACCCGCCCACGGTAGCTGCCGGACGCGAGATTGCGGTGATGCTGCGGCAACTGGTGCGCGTCGGACACCCGTAGACGCGCAGGTACGGGCGGTGTCGGTACTCATGCGGAGTCGGCTTTCGGTGGATGGGAGCGGCGTAGTGCGCCCGACGCCAGCTCGTCCAGCGTGGGCCGGCCGGCCGCGATGGGCTCCTCGAACTCCGGGGCCTGCAGACGCCGGGCAGCGGTCAGCACCGGTTCCGGTGTCGGCAGCGCGGTGGGCGCGATGCCCAGGTCGGTGAACCGGCGGGCGGTGACCAGCACCCGGCTCTCAACCGACCCGACGGCGGAGTTGTACGAATCGACCGCCCGCTGCAGGCCGGTGCCGACCCGGCCCAGGTGCTCGCCGAATACCGCCAGGCGGGCGTGCAGCTCGCGGCCGAGATCGGCGATTTCCTCTGCGGATCGGGACAGCCGTTCCTGGCGCCAGGTGAACGCCACGGTTCGTAACAGCGCGATCAGCGTCGTCGGGGTGGTGATGACGACGTTGCGGGCGAAGGCGTACTCGGTGAGTCCGGGGTCGACCGTCATCGCGGCGTCCAGCAGCGGCTCTCCGGGGACGAACATCACCACGAACTCCGGAGCCGGCTGGAAGTGCTGCCAGTAGGCCTTCGCAGCGAGCGCGTCGACGTGCGCTCGCAGCGCCCGGGCGTGCAGGGTGAGCAGCTGGCTCCGGCGAGGCTCGTCGGCGCACTCCCTCGCCTGGAGCCACGCATCGAACGGCACCTTGGCATCCACCGGGATGTGCCGGCCGCCGGCAAGACGGACGATGAGATCCGGTCGCACGCCGGCCCGGTCCGCAACGGCGGCGGACACCTGGGTGTCGAAGTCGCAATGTTCGACCATGCCGGCCAATTCGACGATGCGCTGCAGTTGGACTTCGCCCCAGCGGCCCCGCACCTGCGGTGCCCGCAGGGCGTTGACCAGCGACCTGGTCTGCGCGCCGAGGTCGGCCGAGGTCCGATGCAGCGCTGCGACCTGCTCGTGCAGGCTCGAATAGGCCCCGGCGCGATCGCGTTCGACCTCGCGCAGGCGTTGCTCCACGCGGATTAGCGCATCCGAGGCAGGGGCGAGCACGGCCGCCACCTCCAGGGCGGGGGAGTCGCGGCGGGCGTTCGGGTCGCGCCACCACCCGGCGGCGAGAGCGATGCCGACACCGATGCCCACCAGCAGGAGCAGCGCACCGATCAGCAGTCCGGTCGAGTTCATGGCGTCAGCATGCCGACGAGCACCGACAGTCGTCGTCCAGCTTTCGGCGGAGGCGGCTCCGGGCGCCGTCGAGGTAGGTGCGTCCCACCATTCGAAGAGCGATCCCATGAGCTGGGACACAGCGGCGGGGTCGATCGGAGCTGCTGCCGGGTATGCTTCGGCAGTGTCCATCGATGGGGTCCCCCTGGTCTGCCGCCGTGAGGTCGACCTCGTACGCGTCTCCAACGCAGCCTGTCCCGTCTTTCGCTGACCCGTCGCTCATCGAGCCGTCGGGCGGGTATCGACGGCCGTCGAAGTAGCCGGTTGGAAATTTCTCCGTCGCTGCGCGTCCCCGGCCTACTCCGCAAGGATCTGCCGTGCTCCCAGCTTCCACTGTCACCACTGCGCTGACCGGCGCGATTCCGGTATCCCCAGAGCCGTCCTCGGATCCGGCGTCGGTGGCTGCCGTCACCGGTCGTCCCGATCCAGGTCCGCGGCCACCGCGGAAGCGGCCGGACGCGGGGCGCGGCCAGGGGCAGTGGGCACTCGGACACCGCGAGCCGCTCAATCCCAACGAGCGGATGAAGAAGGACGACGACGGTCTGCACTGCCGGCAGCGCATCGAGAACATCTACCGTTACACGGGTTTCGACGGCATAGACCCGGGTGACCTGCGCGGTCGGTTCCGCTGGTGGGGTCTCTACACGCAGCGCGCGCCGGGCATCGACGGCGGCCGCACCGCCGTGCTGGAGCCGCACGAACTCGAGGACCCGTTCTTCATGCTGCGGGTGCGGGTGGACGGCGGCCTGCTCACCACCGCCGCTTTGCGCACCATCGGGCAGGTGTCGACCCGGTATGCCCGCGACACCGCCGACCTCACCGATCGGCAGAACATCCAGCTGCACTGGATCCGTATCGAGGACGTCCCCGACATCTGGGCAGCGCTGGAAGGCGTCGGCCTGAGCACCGCGGAAGCCTGCGGCGACGTGCCGCGGGTAGTGCTCGGCTCGCCCTTGGCCGGCATCGCCGCCGACGAGATCATCGACGGCACCCCGGCCATGGAAGAGATCCTCCGGCAGTTCATCGGCACCGACGAGTTCTCCAATCTCCCGCGGAAATTCAAGACCGCGATCTCCGGATCCCCGCGGCAGGACGTCGCCCACGAGATCAACGACATCTCCTTCGTCGGTGTGGTGCACCCCGACCTCGGTCCCGGCTTCGACGTCTGGGTGGGTGGCGGACTGTCGACCAATCCGATGCTGGCCCAACGCCTCGGTGTGTTCTCCACCCTCGAGGAGATCCCGGAGATCTGGAAGGGCGTCATCTCGATCTTCCGCGATTACGGCTATCGAAGGCTGCGCAACCGCGCGCGGCTCAAATTCCTGGTCGGTGACTGGGGTATCGCGAAGTTCCGCCAGGTGCTCGAGGACGAGTACCTGCATCGCACGCTCACCGACGGACCGGCACCGGCGGTATGGGACGGTCCCCGCGACCACGTGGGCGTCCACCCCCAGCGGGACGGCCGCTTCTACGTCGGGATCGCGCCGACGGTCGGCCGGGTCAGTGGCACGCTGCTGACCCAGATCGCCGACGTGGTGGAGGCGCACGGCTCCGGACGGGTCCGGGCGACCACCGAGCAGAGCCTGGTGATCCTGGATGTCGAGCAGGACCAACTGGCGTCGTTGCAGGCCCATCTGGAGCAGCTTGGCCTGTCCACCAACCCGTCCACCTTTCGGCGGAACATGATGGCCTGCACCGGACTCGAGTTCTGCAAGCTGGCCATCGTGGAAACCAAGGCCCGCGGTATCGCGCTGGTCGACGAGTTGGAGAAGCGGCTGGGCGACCTCGACGTTCCGCTCACCATCAACATCAACGGCTGCCCGAATGCCTGCGCCCGCACGCAGATCGCCGACATCGGACTCAAAGGCATGATCGTCACCGACGCGCATGGCGAGCAGGTCGAAGGCTTCCAGGTGCACCTGGGCGGCGGCCTCGGTCTGGACGCCGGTTTCGGCCGAAAGGTGCGCGGCCACAAGGTGACCGGCGACGAACTGGCCGACTACGTCGAACGGCTGGTGAACAGCTACACGGCTGCCCGCGAGCCGGGCGAGCGATTCGCCGGCTGGGTCGCCCGGGCCGACGAGTCGGTGCTGACGTGAGCGGGCGAACAGTGAAGAGCCATCGAACATGAGTGAGCATCGCAGCGAGGTACGAGCGAGGAGCGGAGCGAAGAAAGCGATGAGCGCTTGCGCGAAGAGCCATCAGATATGACCGAGAACCGGGCCCCAGCCCAGTACTGCCCGTACTGCGGGGAGACGAACCTATGGCCGCACGAGGAGTCGCACGGCGCCTGGACGTGCCGCGACTGCCGCCGGGTGTTCGCCGTCCGCTTCGTCGGGCTGGCCGGGTCTTCCACCAGCACGATCCCCACCGCCGAAACCGATGTGCAGCAGGGGGTTCCGCAGTGATCAGCACCGTTGGCGCACCACAGGACCTGGCGGCTGCGGCTGCCCGCGGGGCCGCCCAACTCGAAGGCGCGTCAGCCGAGGACATCCTGGCCTGGGCGGCGGAGGAGTTCGGCGACGGGCTGGCGGTCACCGCGTCCATGCAGGACACCGTGCTGACGCACCTGGCCGCCAAGGTGCGGCCAGGCATCGAGGTGCTGTTCCTGGACACCGGTTACCACTTCGTGGAAACCCTCGGCACCGCCGACGCAGTGGAAGCGGTGTACGACGTGAACCTGCGGCGATTGCTGCCGTTGCAGACCGTCGCGCAACAGGACGCCCAGTACGGCGCGGAGTTGTTCGCCCGCAACCCCGACCTGTGCTGCGGCCTGCGCAAGGTGGCTCCGCTGAACGCGGCCATGGAGTCCTACGACGCCTGGGCGACCGGGCTCCGGCGGGCCGAGTCACCCAGCCGGGCAGGGACTCCGGTCGTCGCCTTCGACATCAAGCGCTCCCGCGTCAAGATCGCCCCGCTGGCCGCCTGGACCGATGAGGACGTCGACCGCTACATCCTGGAGCACCACGTGTTGATGAACCCGTTGCTGTCGGCCGAGTATCCGTCGATCGGCTGTGAGCCGTGCACCCGCCGGGTGGCACCGGGGCAGGACGCGCGTTCCGGTCGGTGGGCCGGCCTGAGCAAGACCGAATGTGGGCTGCACTCGTGACCAGTACCGAGACCTCCTCTCCCGTAGCGGCCATCCGGGCAGCCGTCGGCGCGACGCTGTGGCTGACCGGGCTGCCCAGCGCCGGAAAGACCACGCTGGCGCTGGCTCTGGCAGACCGGTTGCGGGCCGACGGTGTCGACGTCGAGATCCTGGACGGCGACGAGGTGCGGACGCACCTGTCGGCCGGACTGGGATTCTCCCGCGCCGACCGCGACACCCACGTCGACCGCATCGGTTTCGTTGCCGAACTGCTCGCCCGGCACGGCGTCGTGGTACTGGTGCCGGTGATCGCGCCGTACGCCCGGGCCCGGGACGAGGTGCGCGCGCACCATCGCGCCCGGGGCACCCGACTGCTGCAGGTGCATGTGTCGACGCCGATCCAGACCTGCGCCGAGCGGGACGTCAAAGGTCTGTACGCCAAGGCTTTTCGGGGCGAGATCAGCTCGATGACCGGGGTCGACGATCCGTACGAAATACCCGTCGACCCTGATCTACGGATCGACACGGCGGGCATCGACCTCGCCGGTGCCGTGGACCGCCTGATCGAACTGCTCAGCACGACAGGAGTCATCCGATGACCGGTGTCAGCGTGGTAGCCGGCCAGCAACTGGCCGCCGCCGGACATGCCCGGGGGCATCTGCGCGCGCTCGAGTCCGAAGCCATCCACATCCTTCGGGAAGTGGCCGGTGAGTTCGAGCGGCCGGTGATCCTGTTCTCCGGCGGCAAGGACTCGATCCTGGTGCTCCATCTGGCGCGCAAGGCTTTTCACCCGGCGCCGATCCCGTTCTCGCTGCTGCACGTCGATACCGGGCACAACTTCCCCGAGGTGCTGGCCTACCGCGATGCGGTCGTCGCCGGCGGAGACCTACGACTCCAGGTCGCCTCCGTGCAGGACTGGATCGATGACGGACGGCTCACCGAACGGCCGGACGGCACCCGCAATCCGTTGCAGACGGTGCCACTGGTGGACACCATCGCCGACCAGCGTTACGACGCCGTCATCGGCGGTGCCCGTCGGGACGAGGAGCGGTCGCGGGCGAAGGAGCGCATCTTCTCGCTGCGGGACGCGTTCGGCGGCTGGGATCCCCGTCGGCAGCGGCCGGAGCTGTGGGACCTCTACAACGGCAGACATGCGCCGGGCGAACACGTCCGGGTCTTCCCCATCTCGAACTGGACCGAGCTCGACGTCTGGAACTACATCGAGGCGGAACAGATCGTGCTGCCCGACATCTACTATGCGCACAGCCGGGAAGTGTTCCTGCGCAACGGGATGTGGCTCTCGCCGGGGGAGTGGGGCGGTCCCTCGGGTGACGAGCATCTGGAGTACCGGCAGGTCCGCTACCGCACGGTCGGCGACATGTCGTGCACCGGAGCCGTGGAATCGTCCGCGTCCGATGTGGCAGCCGTGATCGAGGAAATCATCGCCACCCGGATCACCGAACGCGGCGCCACCCGGGCCGACGACAAGCTCAGCGAAGCCGCCATGGAAGACCGAAAGAAGGAGGGGTACTTCTAGTGACCGACACCGTCACCACCGACGTTCTCTCGGGCGACCACCGCCGGCACGGCAGTTGGCCCAGTGCCGCGCGACCGGCGACGCGCGGACTGCTGCGGTTCGCCACCGCCGGTTCTGTCGACGACGGCAAGTCCACCCTCGTCGGGCGCCTGCTGCACGATTCGAAGTCGGTGCTCTCGGACCAGCTCGATGCGGTCGAGCGCACGTCCGCCGCCCGGGGCCTGGACACGCCTGACCTGTCGCTGCTGGTGGACGGGTTGCGGGCGGAACGCGAGCAGGGCATCACCATCGACGTGGCCTACCGCTATTTCGCCACCGGCGTCCGCAGTTTCATCCTCGCCGACACGCCGGGTCATGTGCAGTACACCCGTAACACGGTGACCGGTGCGTCGACCGCCGACCTGGTGATCATCCTGGTGGACGCCCGCACCGGCGTCGTCGCGCAGACCCGTCGGCATGCCGCCGTGGCCGCGCTGCTGGGTGTCCCGCACCTGCTGCTGGCGGTGAACAAGATCGATCTGGTCGACTTCGACGAAGCCGTCTTCGACTCCATCGCGGCCGAGTTCGACCGGTTCGCCGTGGATCTCGGGATCGGCGAGGTGACCGCCATCCCGATCTCCGCGCTGCACGGTGACAACGTGGTGACGCGCTCGGACCGCATCCCGTGGTACACCGGGCCGAGTGTGCTCGAGCATCTGGAGGAGGTCGAGATCGGCAACACCCGCAGTAAGGGCGCGCTGCGGTTTCCCGTGCAGTACGTGATCCGTCCCCGGTCCGGTCAGTACGCCGACTATCGCGGCTACGCCGGCCGGGTGACCGCCGGTACCGTACGCCCCGGCGACGAGATCGTGGTGCTGCCCTCGGGCCGGCGGTCGACCGTGTCGTTGATCGACACCGCGGACGGGCCACGGGATGTCGCCGTGGCAGGTGACTCGGTCACGCTGCTGCTCGCCGACGACGTCGACCTCTCCCGCGGTGACCTGATCGCCGGGGCCGCGGACGCGCCCACTCCGACCACGGGGCTGTCGGCCACCGTCACGCAGCTGGCCGACAAGGGGCTGCGCCCGGGGATGCGGGCGTTGCTGCGCTACGGCACTGCCACCTACCGGGTCATCGTCACCTCGCTCGATTCCCTGCTCGACATCGACGCGCTGACCGACCAGCCCGCGCCGGATGCGTTGTCGCTGAACGACATCGCGCAGGTGACGCTGCGCACCGCCGACGCCGTGCCAGTGGAGCAGTTCCGCCCCGGCGGAGCCGTGGGCTCGCTGCTGATCATCGACCCGGCGGACGGCACGACGCTCGCCGCCGGCATGGTGGGCAACCGCCGCGCCGCGTTGGCGCCGACCGATCCCGCCGACGGCAACCGATGTCGGCCCCCCGCAGTTGATCTCAGCGACAGCGATGACGTCCCCTCCATCGGATCCGCGCCCGGTCCCCGGACTGCAGCGGCGCCGTCCAACAACTTCCCCACTCCCGGTCCGTAGGGCCGCTCCGAAAGGCATTCCCGTGTTCCGTCCAACACCCTCCAGCTCCCTTGCCGCCCTCGTCGTCGGCGTCGTATCGCTTGCCACCGCCTGCAGTTCGGGTTCCACCACCGTTGTCTCGGCAGCCGCCGGTTCTGCCGCCGGATCAGCCGCAGCGGCGTCCAGCGCGGCCGGCACGCTGCGGCTGGGTTACTTCGCCAACGTCACCCATGCCGCCGCCGTGCTGGGCGTGGCCGACGGCACCTTCGCCAAGGCGCTGGGCACCACCCAGTTGGAGACGCAGGTCTTCAATGCCGGTCCGGCCGCCATCGAAGCACTGAATGCGGACGCCATCGACGCCGCGTTCCTCGGCCCGAGCCCGGCCATCAACTCCTACGTCAAGTCCAAGGGCGAGTCGCTCCGGATCGTCGCCGGCGCCACCGCCAACGGTGTGTCGCTGGTGGTGAAGCCGGACATCACCTCGGTGGCGCAGCTCGAGGGCAAGACCATCGCCACCCCGCAACTCGGTGGGACACAGGACGTCTCGCTGCGGGAGTACCTGTTCAAGGCGGGTTTGAAGGTGCAGACGAACGGCGGCAAGGACGTCGACGTGGTGAACCAGGACAATTCGCAGACGCTGGATCTGTTCAAGTCGGGGCAGGTGGACGGCGCCTGGCTGCCGGAACCGTGGGCCTCCCGGCTGGTGATCGACGCCGGCGCGAAGACGCTGGTGAACGAGACCTCGCTGTGGCCGAACAAGGAATTCCCGACCACCATCCTGATCGTCGGCAAGAAGTTCCTCGACGCCCACCCGGACACGGTGCAGGCACTGATCTCCGGTGAGTTGGCCGCTGTGGAGGAGCTGAACAGCAGCCCGGCCAAGTCGCAGGCCGCGGTCAACGACGCCATCGGCAAGCTCACCGGCAAGAAGTTGTCGGACGCCGTCATCGCGTCGTCGTTCAAGAACATCACGGTGACCGACGACCCGCTGGTGAGCACCTACAACGCCTCCAGTCAGCACGCCGTCGACGGTGGCCTGCTCAAGACGGTGCCGAACATCAGCGGCATCGTGGACCTGCGCATTCTCAACAAGCTGCTGAAGGCGGCCGGCCAGCAGCCGGTCAGCTCCTCCGGCCTCGGACAGGAGTGAATACGTGACGACTCTGGTGGACGCAGGACCGCAGCCGGCGGTGGACTCCGACGATCCCCGGGTGGTGCCACTGGCGCCGCGTCCGCAGCCCGAGGTGGTGCCAGGAGTGCTGATCGACGGTGTCGGCAAGGTTTTCGGCGGGTCGGGCGGCAGTGTGAGAGCGCTGGACAACATCAGCCTGTCGGTGGCACCCGGCGAGTTCGTCTGCCTGCTCGGCGCGTCCGGCTGCGGGAAGTCCACCCTGCTGAACCTGATCGCCGGGCTGGACCAGCCCACCGTCGGTCGCGTGCACGTGGCCGGGCGCCCCGCGCTGATGTTCCAGGAATCGGCGTTGTTTCCGTGGCTCACCGCCGGCGCGAACATCGCCCTCGCGCTCAAACTCGCCGGGGTACCCCGGGCCCGTCGCGCGGACCGGGTCGAGGAACTGCTGGAACTGGTGCGACTGCCCGGCACGGCCGATCGACGCGTGCACGAGTTGTCCGGTGGGCAGCGCCAGCGGGTCGCGCTGGCCCGGGCGCTGGCCCAGAGCGGCCAGGTGCTGCTGATGGACGAACCGTTCGCGGCGCTGGACGCCATCACCCGCGACGTGCTGCACGACGAGCTGACCAGGATCTGGAAGCGCACCGGCAACAGCGTCGTCTTCGTCACGCACAACGTCCGCGAGGCGGTACGGCTGGGGCAGCGGGTGGTGCTATTGTCCTCCCGGCCGGGCCGGGTGGTCGGCGAGTGGCGGGTCGACATCCGGGGCCCGCGCACGATCGAACACCCCGAGGTGTCGGCGCTCGCCGCCGAGATCACCCTGCGGTTGCGGGAGGAGATCGCCAGCCATGGCCGCGCTTGATCTGGACCAGCTCGCCCGCCCGGTCGGCGAGGAGCCGGTCGAGCGCGAGGACACCGCCGCCGTCGGCGCGGGGCTGGACGCACTCGAGGAGCACGTCAGTACCAGGAAGCCGGCCTGGCAGCGGTTTCTCGGCGGCTTCTACCCGCCGCTGATCGCGCTGCTGGCATTGCTTGGCCTGTGGCAGCTGGCCTACTCGCGGCACTGGAAACCCGACTACGTGTTGCCCTCACCCGCCAGCGTGTGGTCGAACTTCACGGCCTTGGTGTCCGATGGGTCGGCCGTCGACGTCATCTGGACCAGTGTCAGTCGCGGACTGATCGGCTTCGCCGCCTCCATCGTGCTCGGGACGTTGCTCGGTCTGGC